>JANPCS010000064.1:0-5076 GCA_031431065.1 Hyphomicrobiales bacterium
GATGGGCGGGCGCACACCCATCGGCTACGATGTCAAAGACAAGAAGCTGATGGTCAATGAACAGGAAGCCGAGACGGTCCGGCATATCTTCCGGCGGTATCTGGAGCTCAAATCGGTTAAGCTGCTCCAGTCCGACCTGGAACGATCCGGCATCAGATCCAAGCCGCACATTGCCAGAGATGGCACACCCTATGGCGGATGCATCATGTACCGCGGGGCGCTTTCGGTCCTTCTCACCAGTCAGACCTACCGTGGCATGATCAGTCACCGCGGCAGCCTCTATCCAGGGGAACATGAACGGATTGTCCCGGAAGATCTGTTCCAGGCCGTTCAATCCGCGCTTGCCGCACAGGGGCCGGGTGACACCGCGAAGAGGAAGCTCGCCTCGCCTGCTATCCTAATGGGTCTGGCTTTCGATGCGGCAGGCACACGGCTCCAGCCCACGCACAGCAGCAAGAAGGGCCGGAAGTACCATTACTATGTCTCGGCCTCGATGATCCGGGATGCAAAAGCCAACCCGCAAGGCTTTCGCATTCCTGCCCCCGATCTGGAAAAGATCGTGACCCAATCCCTTGCCGCACGGCTGCGGGACCGGCACTGGCTGTCATCCACATTCGATCTTCATGCCGATGTATCCGGATTTGGCGCGCTGACCGGTGCCGCGGCTGTGCTTGCAACGGAGGTCGAGCAACAGCCCACGCGCAGATCCGGCATCCTGAATAAAATCGTCAAGCGGATCGAGGTCGGCAAGAAGGTGATCAAGGTGTCGATCGATATTGCAGTGCTTCACCATCATCTTGTACCGTCAGATCATGACCGTCCACAGCTTGCGCCTGCCGAGCAGTTCTTTGATCTCATCATCGCGGGTCAGTTCCTGCGTTGCGGCAAGGAAGTGCGGCTGGTGATCGGCAACGACACTGAAGCCCGTGCGAAGATCGACAAGCGCCTCATCCGCGAGATTGTCCAGGCCCGCCAATGGTTCGCGGATATCGTCGCTGGCCGTGCCAGTGGCATCGCCGATCTCGCCAGGCGCTCGCCCTGCAATGCCGCCCATGTCAGCCGCAGAATCTCCCTGGCGTTCCTCGCGCCCGATATCACCGAGATGATCGTATCGGGCGCCCAGCCCCTAGAACTCACGCCCGAGCGCTTGAAGCGGGCCTGCCCCTTGCCCGTGTCATGGGATGAACAGCGCGCCCTCCTGCTCGCCTGACAATGCAAACATCACGGCGCACGACGCACGCGTCTTTTGAAAATGAAAAGATGGAACTCGCCGTTTTGTGAGTATCTTCCGTCCAGGCGGCGGTGATGACTCACGCATGTTCGTCTTTGCGATGAAGCATCGTATTGCGCCATGACCGGAACTTTGTCCTTCAGAGACTCAGCCACGAGAATCACTCGGAAACTGGTGATTTCACCGTCTCTAGAGTGCGAAGAAAGACAAGCTTGCCACCAAGCCACGGAAATGTCGGTACTATTTCTGATGCGAGGAATACTAGCCGTATTACCACGAATGATTGGCTGGCAGACCAATGATCGAACCTTTGATTGTGTTGCATCTCTGGCCAGTTTCTGGCCGAAGCGCGCTTGCTTTGCTGCTCCTGCCAACAAGATCTCCGGCGCGTATGATCTCGGCATAAGAATGTCTGCCACGATCAAGGGGTGCACCGCAGACCAGCCATGACCGGAACTTCCCCACTTAGAGACTTGCATTTAGAGGGGACTAAATTTTCTTGTCTCTGCGGGGCATGAGAAAACCGCATTGGCGCTAACCTCCGGAGATGTCGAGGTGAATTGCCACCGTAGGAATAATATGGTCTATATTAGGAATAATTGGCTGGGGCGGGAGGGATCGAACCTCCGAATGGCGGAATCAAAATCCGCTGCCTTACCGCTTGGCGACGCCCCAGCAGAACGGGGTCCCGTATAGCTAGCCGATCAATGCTTGCCTAGTGCGAAAAGCGCCGTTATAAGCCGCGCGAACCTTTAGACGGAGTGTAGCGCAGTCTGGTAGCGCACCTGCTTCGGGAGCAGGGGGTCGGAGGTTCGAATCCTCTCACTCCGACCATTTTTTGAACGCGGGCAATGGTCAACTGACCGCGTTTTTCGTTTTCAACGGCGGCTCAATGCCAACCCGCCGGCAGGAATGGCGAGGCCGGCGATGATGGCCTTGATGGCGTCACCGAAGGCGAAGGGATAGAGGCCCCAGTTGAGCGCTGCGGAGATCGCCGCGCCGGCGTCCATGCCTTGCGTCTTGGCGGCCCAGATGGCGAGCCAGACGAGGCCCGGAACATAGAGCAGCACGGCGCCGGCAAGCGTTGCCAAAGCGCTTCGCAACAGGCTGTTGGCCCAGCCGCTTTCGATGAGCTTGCCCACCGCCCAGGCGGCGAGAATGAAGCCCACAACATAACCCATCGAACTGGCGGGCAATAGATAGTCGAGCTTGTCGTCGAAAAGTCCGGATTTGCCATTGGCGAAGAAGGGCAGGCCGATGGCCCCTTCGAGCGCATAGAGGCCTAAGGTTGCCGCTCCCAGCCGGGCGCCGTAAGCCGCTCCCAATCCCAGCACCACCAAAGTCTGCAACGTCATCGGCACCGGCCACATGGGGATGCTGATTTGCGCAGCACCGGCGACCAGAAGCGAGCCCGCGAAAGCCAGCACCACGAAGCGCACTATGGCGTTGCCGGTTGTAGGCCAGAGCCTGTCGGAAAGAAGGCTGGTATTCATTTTCGTTCACCCCTACCCTGTTGAAACAATGTTATCCACCCCGCTTATATTCACCACTTCCCCGCGCCGCAACAGCCCATGACCGAACTGCGCTTCAACCGCGATTTCGATGCGACGCCGGGCGAAATGGCCACCGTGTCGCCGCTGGTCCGCCGCATGCTGGCCAACAATCCCAGTCCCTTCACCTTCAAGGGCACATCGACATTCATCGTCGGCAAGGGAAGCGTGGCGGTGATCGATCCGGGCCCTGACGATGATGCGCATCTGGCCGCCCTGCTCGATGCGCTGCGGGGCGAAACGGTGAGCCACATCTTCGTCACCCATTCGCATGCCGATCATTCGCCGCTTACGCCCAAGCTCAAGGCCGCCACCGGTGCTGCGGCCTATGCCTATGGCGGCGTCACGGCGGAGCCTTCGTCCGGGCTTCGCCTCGATGCCTCGATCGATCATGATTTCGTTCCGGATGTGCGGCTGGCCGATGGCGATATTGTCGAGGGGCCGGGATGGTCGCTCGAAGCGCTGTTTACGCCGGGCCACATGTCGAACCACATGTGCTTTGCGCTCAGCCAGGAACGAGCACTGTTTGCCGGCGATCATGTGATGGCCTGGTCCACCAGTGTCATCGCACCGCCCGATGGCGACATGGGGCAATATTTTGCCTCGCTGCGGAAGCTGCTCGACCGCGATGACCAGGTCTATCACCCGTCGCATGGCCCATCGCGGCTTGACCCGCTGCCGCTGGTCAGGGGCTATCTGGCGCATCGCCGCATGCGCGAGGCGGCGATCCTGGGCCACGTGGTGCAAGGGGCGCGCACTATTCGCGAGATCGTGGCGCAGATTTATGCCGATGTCGATCCAAGGCTGCATGCCGCGGCAGCGCTTTCAACCCGCGCCCATCTCGATCATCTGATCGGACAGGGTAAGCTCAAAGCTCAAGACGATATCTACGAAGCGATTTGAGGACGTGCGATGCGAAAGACTCCCGATACATTGCGAAGTGCCCGCTGGTTCGCGCCCGACGATCTGCGCGGTTTCGGCCACCGCTCGCGCCTCATGCAGATGGGCTACGGGGCAGAAGACTGGAAGGACAAGCCGGTCATCGCCATCATCAACACCTGGTCGGGCATCAATCCGTGTCATGCGCATTTCCGCGAGCGCGCCGAGGATGTGAAGCGCGGCATCCTGCAGGCCGGTGGTTTTCCCATCGAGCTTCCGGCCCTGTCGCTGGCCGAGAATTTCGTCAAGCCCAGCACCATGCTTTATCGCAACATGCTGGCGATGGAGGTGGAGGAATTGCTGCGCTCGCACCCCATCGATGGCGCGGTGCTGATGGGCGGCTGCGACAAAACCACGCCCGGCCTGCTGCTGGGCGCCACCAGTGCAGGTTTGCCCGCGATCTATGTGCCGGCGGGTCCGATGCTGCGCGGCAATTGGAACGGCAAGGTGCTGGGCTCAGGCTCGGACGCCTGGAAATTCTGGGACGAGCGCCGCGCCGGCAAGGTTTCGGATGCCGAATGGTCGGCCATCGAAGGCGGCATCGCGCGCTCCTACGGCCATTGCATGACCATGGGCACGGCCTCGACGATGACGGCGATTGCCGATGTCATCGGCATGACGCTGCCCGGCACCTCGTCCATCCCGGCGGCCGATGTCAATCACATGCGCATGGCGGCGGCGGCCGGGCGGCGCATCGTCGACATGGTGTGGGATGACCTGACGCCGGCCAAAATCATGACGCGCGACGCCTTCCGCAATGCCATCGCGGTGGCCATGGCCATGGGCTGTTCCACCAACGCGGTGATCCATGTCATCGCCATGGCACGCCGCGCCGGGCACGCCATCACGCTTGACGACTTCGATCAAGCCAGCCGGCGGGTGCCGGTCATCGCCAATGTGCGGCCAAGCGGCGACACTTACCTCATGGAGGATTTTTACTATGCCGGCGGCCTCAAGGCGCTGATGCGGGAGATCGCCCCACTGCTCGATCTCACGCAGATCACGGTGAGCGGCCGCAGCTGGGCTGAAGAACTCGAAGGCGTCAAGAACCACAATCCGGATGTCATCCGCACGATGGCAACGGCGATCTATCCGGAAGGCGCGCTCGCGGTCCTCAAGGGCAATCTGGCGCCCAATGGCTGCGTGATCAAACCATCAGCCTGCGCACCGCATTTGCTGAATCACTCAGGCCCGGTCATCGTCTTTGACGACTATCCGGCGATGAAGGCGGTGATCGACCGCGATGACTTTGAAGTTACGCCCGAACACATCCTCATCCTCCGCAATGCCGGCCCACAAGGCGGTCCCGGCATGCCGGAATGGGGCATGCTGCCGATTCCAGGCAAGCTGGTGAAA
>JANPCS010000065.1:0-4926 GCA_031431065.1 Hyphomicrobiales bacterium
TCTGCGCGACTGCCTCCAGTTCGAGCTTCGCGACCTTGAGGTCGACACGCTGCTTTAAGGCTTCCGCCTCAATGCGGTCTTTCAGTGTAGGCCGTGCGGGAAGCGTGGGCAGGCGGTCTGGCACAAGGTAGTCAACCTCCGTTCCCCACAGCCCCATCAGCCGTGTCAGTTCTTCCTTTGCGAGTTTCGCTGCAAGCCTTGCTTCGGCCAATTGCCCGGTCAGTTCAGCGTAGAAGGCCTGCTCACGGGCCTGCTCAGCTTTCGGGATTGCGCCCGTCTCTCCAAGCTTGCGCGCGAGCTCCGATGCCGCGTCGGCTGTCACCTGCGCCTGCTTCAGATAAGTCACAGTCTCGAATGCTGACACTGCGACGATCCAGGCCCTGCGCGTTTCAGCTGCGAGCTTTAACGTCTCGACCACGGCGCGCATCTGAGCCTGACGGAACCGCGTGTCGGCCACTTCCACGCGCCGCTTTTGCGTTGCCAACGACAAGAGATTATTGGCAATCATGCCTTCTATGGCTCTGAACAGCCCAAGTCCAGGAGCACCAATTCCCAACATGCCAACTGACACGGTCGGGTTCTGCAGCATTGTCTGTTGCCAGGCTTCGGCTGCACTCAGCCCCAGTTCGGCATAGGCAGCCTGCAGGCCCTTGTTGTTGAAAAGGGCAATCTGGACAGCCGTGTCCGCAGAGATCTTCTTCTTGTGAATAAGGGCATGGACCCGGTTCGCAGTCTCCTGGGCTTGTTCCTGATTCTGTATCCAAACCGACTGCTTGCCCCTGGTCGCGACAGAAGTTTGTGCCGAAACCGCGGAGAACCCGGCTTCTCGATCAGAATAGATCGCCGCCTCCTCAGCTGTCACGCAGCCCGTCAGAAGAACGGATACAGCGGAGATCGCAGCCGACATTTTTAGCTTGGAGTGCAATCTCATGAGTCTGTTTCCTCACAGGCCGACTCAGGGTCATTCACGCAACGCCAGGACTTTGGATCGACTGGATTCCGATGGGTGTATCCGGTTACCGGCGTATGATGGTGCGTTTTGCGAATGCCCGCGCTGGCATCTGCTGGGGATCGATACCCCGCAACGTCGGGAGGTCTCGTCGTAGAAGTGCACGCAGAAATGAGCAGTGGCAACAGAGCCACAGAAACGAAACGGTACATGATGAAGAATCCGAAGTTGAGTTCAGAGGGCCGCACGACTGCGGCTTGCCGCCAGTTCAAACTGGAGAAGCGGTGAACTCAGGCGCGCGGAGGGCGCAAGAACCGATAGGGTCCGACGGCAAGAACGGATTGAGAAAACGTTGCCGTAAGGGTCGGAGGCAATTTGACCTCACTACGCCCGTGCAAAGATAAAATAGTCAAATCAAAACATATCGAGGCGCAGCAATCCGAAGTGGATTTGCCATGCCCATTGTGGGCCTTTCCATCAGGAACACATACTTCATCGTCCGAGTCCGAAGCAGTCGACTTTGTATTGGAGCTGTACAGTTCGGTGCTTGCAGAATGATCATGCCCGAGCGACGCAATGGCAGCGTCTTTGGCATCGAACGAAGCCCCTGCAATCGGCATGGAATACGAAAGTGACGAGCAGATAAATGCGACGGTGAGCACCACCCGCAAAAACGCCGTCAATCTTTTCGCACCAAATCCCATGACCCCCTGCTAACGAAACTCATCTTGCTTCGCAACTGAATTTTCCGTTATCGCTTCTCGGCATTCATTGTGACGTTCGTGTGCAACAGTGGTTTTAGTGAGGCAACACCATAATGGTTAACGATATCCTAAAGCTTCATTGCAAATCTATGGCTTGGGATTTTAAGCAGAATCTGGATTTCTCCGCATCCTCGCGCCTTCGACAAGCGCGAAGATGGCGGGGATGACCACGAGCGTCAGCACCGTTGACGATACCATGCCGCCGATCATCGGCACGGCGATGCGCTGCATGACTTCCGAGCCCGTGCCGGTGCTCCACAGGATTGGCAAAAGACCTGCCATGATGGCGGCAACAGTCATCATCTTGGGGCGCACGCGGTCCACGGCTCCTTCCATGATGGCGCCGTGCAAGTCGGCCTTGCCAAACTGGCGGCCCTCTTCGGCGGCACGATGCCGCCACTCACCCAACGCGTTCTGCAGATAGATCAGCATCACCACTCCCGTCTCTGCGGCAACGCCTGCCAATGCGATGAATCCCACCGCCACCGCCACCGACATGTTGAAGCCCATCCACCACATCAGCCACAAGCCGCCGACGACCGAGAAGGGCAGTGACAGCATGACGATGAAGGTCTCGGTCAACCTACCGAAATTCAAGTAAAGCAACAGGAAGATGATGAGCAGCGTCACCGGAACGACGATCTTCAGGCGTTCCTTGGCGCGTTCGAGATACTCGAACTGGCCGCTCCAGGCGATGAAATACCCCTGCGGGAACTTGACGTTCTCGGCCACGGCACGCTGCGCCTTGGCCACATAGCCGCCGATGTCGCTGTCGCGGGTGTCGACGAAGATATAAGCGGCAAGCTGGGCGTTTTCGGTGCGGATGGTGGATGGCCCGGTGGTGAGTTTGATGTCGGCCACGTCGCCCAGCGGCACCGAGACGCCGTTGGACCCGCTGACGCGCACATTGCGGGCGATCGATTCGGGGTCGTTGCGCAGTTCGCGCGGCAGACGAAGATTGACGGCATAGCGCTCGCGTCCCTCGACGGCGGTGGTGATCGATTCAGCACCCAGCGCCATGGCGATGGTGTCCTGAACGTCCTGAACCATAAGACCATAGCGGGCCAGCCGTGCGCGGTCGGGCGTGATCTCAAGATAGTATCCGCCGATGACCCTTTCCGAAAAGGCGCTCGATGTTTCAGGCATGGTGCGGAGCGCCTTTTCGATCTCGCGGCCCAGCCGTTCGATTTCCTTCAGATCCGGACCAAACACCTTGATGCCGACGGGTGTGCGGATGCCGGTCGATAGCATGTCGATGCGGGCCTTGATCGGCATGGTCCAGGCATTCGACACACCGGGGAATTGCAGGGACCTGTCGAGCTCGCCAATCAGCGTATCGACAGTCACGCCGGGCCGCCATTCGGCCTTGGGCTTCAGGTTGACCACCGTCTCGATCATCTCGGTCGGCGCTGGGTCGGTGGCGCTGTTGGCGCGCCCAGCCTTGCCGAAAACCGATTCCACCTCGGGGAAGGACTTGATGATCTTGTTCTGGGTCTGCAGCAGTTCGGCGGCCTTGGTCACCGACAGGCCGGGAAGAGTCGTCGGCATATAGAGCAGCGTGCCCTCGTCGAGACTGGGCATGAATTCGGAGCCAAGTTGCATCGCGGGCCAATAGCTCGCTGCCAGAACCGCGATGGCCACGGCAACCGTGAAGATCTTCGCCTTTAGAACGCCCTTGATCACCGGGCGATAGAGCCAGATCAGCAGCCGGTTGATGGGATTCCGGTTTTCGGCGACGATCCGCCCACGGATGAACAGATACATGAGCGCCGGCACCAGGGTGATCGACAGCGCCGCCGCTGCCGCCATGGCGAAGGACTTGGTATAGGCCAAGGGCTTGAACAGGCGGCCCTCCTGCGCCTCCAGAGCGAAGATCGGCAGGAACGACACGGTGATGACCAGGAGGCCGAAGAACAAGGCGGGGCCGACTTCCTTTGCGGCCGCCACGATGATGTCGATACGTGGCGTCCCGGGCTTTGCACGTTCCATATGCTTGTGGGCGTTTTCGATCATGACGATCGCCGCATCCACCATGGCGCCAATGGCAATGGCGATGCCGCCGAGGCTCATGATGTTGGATGACAGCCCCAGCAGGCGCATCAGGGCGAAGGCGATCAAGATGCCCACCGGCAGCATGAGGATGGCCACCAGCGCGCTTCTGACATGCAGCAGGAAGATCACGTAGACGGCGGCGACGATGAGGCTTTCCTCGAGCAGCGTGCTCTTCAAGGTTTCGATGGCGCGGTGAATGAGATTGGAGCGGTCATAGACCGTCTGCACTTCGGTACCTGCCGGCAGGCTTGCCCGCACGTCCTCAAGCCGGGCCTTGACATTGTCGATGACCGACAGGGCGTTCTCGCCATAGCGCTGGATAGCGATGCCGCCGACGGCTTCGCCTTCGCCGTTGAGCTCGGTGATGCCGCGGCGCTCGTCGGGCGCGAATTCGACGCGGGCCACATCGCGCAGCAGCACCGGTGTTCCACCCTCGGCCTTGAGGACGATCATCTCGATGTCCTTGACATTGCGGAACAGGCCGCGGCCTCGCACCGCATATTCGGTCTCGGAAATCTCGACGGTGCGGCCACCGGTATCCATGTTGCTGGCGCGGATGGCATTGCGCACATCGTTCAACGAAATGCCGTAGCTCTGGAGCTGGCGGGGATCGACAATGACGCTGTACTGCTTGACGAAGCCGCCGACGCTCGCCACTTCGGCAACACCTTCGGCCTTGGCGAGCGCATCGCGGAGCTGCCAGTCCTGCGTGGTCCGCAGTTCGCCGAGATCGCGGCCCTTGCCGGTGAGCGCATATTGATAGACCCAGCCAACGCCCGTGGCGTCTGGCCCCAACGACGGCGTTACACCCTGCGGCAATTGCCGGGTCGCCGCGTTGAGGTATTCAAGCACCCGCGAGCGCGCCCAATAGGGATCGGTGCCATCCTCGAAAATGATGTAGATGAAAGACACGCCGAAGAACGAGAAGCCGCGCACCACTTTGGATTTGGGGACACTAAGCAAGGACGTGGTCAGGGGATAAGTGACCTGGTCCTCGACCACCTGCGGTGCCTGTCCGGCAAACTCGGTATAGACGATGACTTGCGTATCCGAAAGATCGGGGATGGCGTCGAGCGGCGTGGTCTTCACCGCATAGGCCCCGGCCAGCGCCAGAAACAATGTGCCGATGAGCACCAGCACCATGTTGCGGGCCGACCACTC
>JANPCS010000066.1:0-4784 GCA_031431065.1 Hyphomicrobiales bacterium
GGAGCGTCAGGTGCCAGGCTGGTTCTCGCCGGAACTCTTCGCCAAGGGTGTCGAAACCAATCTTCAAATGCGCCCGCACGGCGGCCTCATCCGGCTCCCCGTCATGTCCGTTGCTGGTTTTCGGCTTTTCGTTCGGCATCCGGAACGTTCTCCCGGGCAAGACGTTTAACACCTTACAAGCCCCGCGTAACGCCTCCAAGGCGCTTTGGGTCCCTTATCTCAAGGGCAATGCAATCAAGCAACCCAACATGAGAACTGCAACTCCTATGAAAACGCTCAATTTCTCTGCTCCTGCTCCGCAGGAGTTCGTCGTCGCCCGCTGCGAGACGCTGTCCGATGTCAGGGCCATGTCCCGCTGGATCTTGCCGGTTCTGCAGTAATGGCCAAGTGCGGTCTGGCATATGTGGATTGCCGACGCCACGGATTGCGCGGCGCTGAAATCCGCGCGGATCGCGGCGAACGGCCAGCAACTGGAATGGCGGAACGTCGAGCGCGACGGCCCAAGCCCGCAGGACAGCCTGTGCGGCATGCTCGGCGGGCATTACGGCCTGGTGATCCTCGCCCGCCACCTGATCGCCGCGAATGCGGCGCGCGGCCTTGACGGCCTGGTGTCGCAGTTGATCCGCCTTGACGCGAACGATCCCCTGGTCAAACCGCTGGCCAAATTCTTCGCCGCCTATGGCGTGAAGCTGGCCGCCTGAAGGCCGGCTTGACCGCCGATCAGGACGAGGGGGCCGCAATCGGATCACGCATTTTACATGTTACTTGCCTGCGGTTACATCCTCAAACCGCTTTGAACAGTCTAGGGATTCAGGCACCGGCGCGGGGCCTCCAGACATGGAAACGCACCGGTGAAATTGAGGGCCACTCTTTGCCTCGGCGGCTGCGAACATCGCGCGACCGGGGGTACCAGGCAAAGCGGAACCGGGGTCTTCCCACAAGGAAGACCCCGGAACTGTTTTGAGCTTGATCGGACGCGAGGCAAGACTGCAAACGCGGCCAGCGCCATGGCCAAGAAGAACCCCACCAACAAGCCCAAGCTTCTCTCCGGCGGCAAACCGCAAATTCCGAAGGCCGATAGTGATGCACCTGTCCACGCCTACATCGCCGCCATGCCCGGCTGGAAACGCAACATCGGCCGCCGCCTCGACGCGCTCATCACAACCACCGTTCCAAATTTGAGCAAGGCCGTTAAATGGAACTCGCCCTTCTATGGCGTCGAAAGTCAAGGCTGGTTCCTCAGCTTTCACTGCTTCACCAGGTACATCAAGGTCGCCTTCTTCCGTGGCGCCGCGCTCAATACCCTCCCGCCCGGCAAGTCGAAACAAGAACACGTGCGCTACCTCGACATCCACGAGGATGACGATTTTGACGAAGTGCAGTTGGCGCACTGGGTGAAACAGGCGAGCGCGTTGCAGGGGGAGCGGATGTGAAGGGGTAGATTGTTATACAATTTCTCCGGATTACGGAGGCTATGACTGGAGGTCGCGGGTTGGGTCGAGCAGGAATCACAATTTGTGCATTTTGTAGTTCGGTTGCGGCACCCGCCTGCCACTCTGCCAATCAGGAAAGGCAATCTTTTGTTCCTTTCGGAGCCGTGCAGCAATCTGATTGACATCCGGAAGCCGCACCACGTGCTTCGCAAGCACGCGCGGCCAAACGTCTTCGTACTTAGTGGTCTTGGGTGCGGCCGGTGTCAATTCCAGAAGTGTTTTTTCTGCCGCCACTTTTGCGGCGGCAAGCATTGTCTCAAGTTCGTTCGGCGCCATGTCGTGGAGAGACTCAAAAATTTCACGTTGACCTGTAGTGGCCTCGGCGTGCTTGACTTTCGTTGTTGCACGAGTTTTGGCCTGCTCTTTAAGGGCCATCAATTGACAGTCCCGAAAGACTTCGATCCCTTTGGGATGTCGCGTCGCGTAACAGAGGCAATAGAGGGCACGGTCCTTTAAAGGTCTTAATATGGTCGTTTCGGCTACGTAGTTAAAAGAACCAATTTTCGCCAAGCTCTCACCGAACGCCTCAACGATGATGCTCTTTCGCTCTTCCGATGTAGCTCCCAGCTGCTCGGCTTCTTCTAGCTTTTTCCTCCATTCACCATAGGGAATTAGCTCGTCGATGCTCTGTGCTATCGCCGGATCTCTGATGCTCACGGCGCGGTTGATGAAATCGAACATGAAATTAAAAATAACTTCGGACTTCGCGCGCTTTAGCATATTAGCGAGATCGTGCAGTCGAAAACGCCAGCCCTTCGGGTCGATAAAGAAAAACGCAAATGCAGCGGATGGAATGTTGTCGAGTACCATCGGAAGCGCTTTCAAAAAATCGCCGTGATAGGTCTTAACCTCTACATCTGGGTATCGCGCGGCAATTCCAGTTAGCCTGCCATGGGCCGTCGAATCTCGCTCAACAAGATGGGCGGACATCTTTACGTCGCGGCCGGCAGCCTTCCACGTCGCTTTTGCCTGACGAAGTGCGTTAAGTGCTATTCTAAACGACGTGTCTTGAAATTGCTCGCTTGCGCTCTGCCACGGACCTGCAAAGCCATCGACATATATGATGTGATCGTAACTACTCGCCGTTTTATGAACGAGGCGCTCAAGGTATTGTTCTAAGAATAGGTGTTTGACGTAGGCTTGTTCGCGGCCCTGATAATCGTGGATCGCAACCATATTATTCGACTGCCATAAAGAATTTCCGGTTTGTCGGAAACTGGTTCCACTTGCGTCCGTCCAGATCGCGCCCTCCCGACTTCGGGCGCAGTCCGCCCCATTGCTTAAAGAAAAACGCGACTCCATTCTCATTGCATTGGTTGCGTATATCGCGAACCCACTCAACACGCATTTCGCGGGCACCCGGGCCGCTCTCCCCGCCCACGATCACCCAATCAATTCCGTCTAGGTCGAGAGCACCGACAGGAGCGATAAGGGGTTCAATGGAAAGAAACCTCACCCCAGCCGGTGCTTCCTGAAGATGCCGAATACGTGCCTTTCGTCTTCCATCTTCAACGGAAACACCACACCAAATGTGTGCTGGCCCGCGAGCATTTCCGTATCTTGCCCGGAGGAAGTTGCGCATGATCGATGAGCGCTTCGTCAAGACTTGAAAAGTATGCCAGTCAGCCTTTTCCATGGTTTCGAAGACTTTCGAAATGAACGCAAGTGGTACCTGCTTGTGAAAAAGGTCACTCATGGAGTTGACGAACACCATTCTAGGTTTACGCCAAGACAGAGGCTGCGCAACGCGTTCCGGCCGTAAGGTCAAGTCAAACCCACTTTCGAATGGATGGCCTGGTGTGCCTCGAAAGCGCTCGGAAAACCTCTCAGCATAGCAGTGGTCGCAACCGGCACTGATTTTCGTGCACCCTGTAACTGGGTTCCACGTTGTGTCGGTCCATTCGATCGCCGTTACGTTTGCCATAGCCACCTAGAACAAATTAGGAACATAACATATGTCTTCCAGATGATGAAGGTAAATCTTTCCAGTAAATTTTGTTGCAACGGGCCTCAAAAGCTCCAGAGTTCCGAGAATGGCGTTCTCCAAACACGGCGTGGGCTTCGAGCTTGCAACTCGTTCGACAAATCGGCCGACCCTCTTTGGGAGGACTCGCGGCTCAACCATCAATCCCGACCAATCCTTTTGAACTGGACGTATTCGCGCCAGTGTCCTGCTTCGTCGACTACGCAGGCGGGCTGCAATAACCATGGAGAAAAGAATGACCAACTCGAAACATGGACAAGCCGAAACCTCCCCCTCCCAACTCATCGACGCCCGGATCAAAGAGCTGGGTGACTGGCGAGGCGCCACGCTGGCACGCGTCCGGGCGATCATCCACCGGGCCTGTCCGGATGTCGTCGAAACCTGGAAGTGGCGCGGGGTGCCGGTTTGGGAGCATCACGGCATCATCTGCACGGGGGAGACCTACAGAAACGTGGTGAAGCTCACCTTCGCCAAAGGGGGCGGCGCTGGACGATCCGGCGGGGCTGTTCAACTCAAGTCTCGAGGGCAAGGTGCGGCGGGCCATCGATATCCGCGAGGGCGACACCATCAATGAAAAAGCCCTGGAAGCGCTTGTCCGCGCCGCCAGGGCTCTCAATCTGTCAAAGGCCAAAAAGCCTTAAGCCGAGGCGCTTGCCTTGATCCCCTGTTTGTCGCGGTCGGCGTAGATCAGCAGCGGCTTGGCGTCGCCGTCGACCACGTCCTTGGAAATCACCACTTCTTCGACGCCATTCATGGCGGGCAGATCGAACATGGTTTCGAGCAGAATCGATTCCATGATCGAGCGCAATCCACGCGCACCGGTCTTGCGATCGATGGCGCGGCGCGAGATGGCGTGCAGGGCCTCTTCCGGGAAGGTGAGCTTGACGCCCTCCATCTCGAACAGGCGCTGATACTGCTTGACGATGGCGTTCTTGGGCTCGGTCAGGATCTGCATCAAGGCCGGCTCGTCGAGATCCTCAAGGGTCGCCACCACCGGCAGGCGGCCGACGAACTCAGGGATCAAGCCGAACTTCAGCAAATCTTCCGGTTCGAGTTCGCGTAAGACAGCACCGGTGCGGCGGTCGTCGTTGGAGCGGACATCAGCGCCGAAGCCAAGCCCCGAACCCTTGCTGCGCTGGTTGATGATGCGCTCAAGGCCAGCGAAGGCACCGCCGCAGATGAACAGGATGTTGGTGGTATCGACCTGCAGGAATTCCTGCTGCGGATGCTTGCGGCCACCTTGCGGCGGCACCGACGCAACGGTTCCTTCCATGATCTTCAGAAGCGCCTGCTGCACGCCCTCGCCC
>JANPCS010000067.1:0-10207 GCA_031431065.1 Hyphomicrobiales bacterium
GTTCCTTGATCTGGCTGGCGAAGATGATGACGGCGATGCCGGCCGTGAAACCCACCGTGACGGGAAAGGGGATGAACTTGATATAAGTGCCGAGCCTGAGGAAACCGATGGCCGCCAGCATGAAGCCCGACAGAAAGGTCGCGAGGATGAGGCCATCCATGCCGTGTTGGGCGGCGGTTGCGGCGACCAGCACGATGAAGGCGCCGGCGGGGCCGCCGATCTGGAAGCGCGAACCGCCCAGTGCCGAGACGATGAAGCCGCCAATGATGGCGGTGTAGAGTCCTTGGGCGGGCGATGCACCCGAGGCAATGGCGATGGCCATCGACAGCGGCAGTGCTACGATTGCAACCGTCAGGCCGGAGATCGCATCGGTGCGCAGGTTGGCGAGGCTGTAGCCTTCGCGCAGCACGGTGACCAGCTTCGGCGTGAACAGATCGGTGAAGCTGGGGCTGGTGGGTGGCTTGGCGGAGGCAGCCTGGACGGACATGGTGGGACCTGCGGTTCGTTGCTGGCGCGCGTTTAATGCCGGAACGGACTCTTGAGCTTCATGTGGCGGTTGACGTCCTTGTAGAGCAGGTAGCGGAAACGCTTAGGACCACCGGCATAGCAGGCCTGCGGGCAGAAGGCGCGGAGCCACATGAAGTCGCCGGCCTCGACTTCCACCCAGTCATTGTTGAGCCGGTAGACGGCCTTGCCCTCGAGCACATAGAGGCCGTGTTCCATGACATGGGTTTCGGCAAAGGGAATGGTGCCGCCGGGTTCGAAGGTGACGAGGTTCACATGCATGTCGTGGCGGATGTCGGATGGATCGGCAAAGCGGGTGGTGGCCCACGTGCCTGCCGTGCCGGGCATGGCGATGGGCTGCACGGCGTCATCGCTGGTGACGAAGGCCTCGGGCAGGCCGATGCCCTCGACCTTTTCGTAGGCTTTCCGCACCCAGTGGAATTTCACCGGCGCGGTAGAGCTGTTGCTGACGGTCCAATTTGCGCCGGGGGGAATGAAGGCATAGCCGCCGGACATCATGGCGTGAGTTGTGCTTCCCAGCGTTAGGTTAAGCTGGCCTTCGACGACGAACAGGACGGCCTCGGCGTCAGGATCGGGCTCGGGGCGTTCGCTGCCGCCGCCGGGCGAAACTTCCACGATGTATTGCGCGAAGGTTTCGGCGAAGCCCGAGAGCGGCCTCGCGATGATCCAGGCGCGGGTCTTGTCCCAATGCGGCAGCAAGCTCGTCACGATGTCGCGCATCGAGGCCTTGGGGATCACCGCATAAGCCTCGGTGAAGATGGCGCGGCCGGTCAAGAGATCGCTCTGCGGCGGGTGGCCGCCGAGGGCGGAATAATAGCTGCGGTCAGTCATTCGAGGGGTTCCGGTTCTGTGCTCACCATCAGGCATAGAACCGGGACCGCCGCACCGCAAGCGCGGGCCCTCGCTGGAAGATGAAGATGCCGCCACGGGTGATGGCGGCGCGTTTTCAGTAAGTCTTGGGTTGCGGCTGGCCGAAAATGAAGCCGGTGCCGTCGAGGCCGTAGACGTCGTTGCGGAAATTGACGCGGCCGTCTTCGGTGGCCCAGGCGGTCAGATATACCCAGCGGATGTCGGGGCCGTTGTCGATCTGCTGGTCATAGGGTTCGGCACTGGCGATGAGCATCTCGTATTGTGTGTCATCGACCGGGCTGCCGGAGCGGTCGAGGATCCATTTCACCACGGTGGCCACCTGGTCGATACGAACGCAGCCCGAACTCTCGAAGCGCACATTGCGGCCGAACAACTCGCGGTGCGGTGTGTCGTGCATGTAGACCATGTGCTCGTTGGGGAAGTTGATCTTGACGAGGCCAAGCGAGTTTTGATCGCCCGGCTCCTGCCGGAAGAAAAAGCGATCCGGCGGTGTGACCTCCCAGTCGATCAGCAGGGGATCGACTTCGGGGCCGGCGATGCCATCGAAGACGCGGATGCGATTGGTTTCGAGATAAGTTGGATCTTCAATGTATTTCGGCACGATGTCCTTGGCGACAATCGATGCCGGGATTTTCCAATAGGGATTGAAGTTGATGTCGCTGACCTTGCTGACGAGCGTGGGCGAGGGCCGCTCGAGTTTGCCGACGACGATGTTGTGGCGCGAATAGACGCGGCCCTGTTCGACGGTCTCGAGCTGGGCCGCCGGAATATTGACGAGAATGGCGAAGCTGCCGAGGTTCTGCGCATAGGCTTCGACGCGGGCCACGTTCTCGCGCAGCATGGCAAGGCGGGTTTCGGCTGGAACGTTGAGTTGCGCCAGGGTCTTTTCGGCGACGATGCCGCTGGGAAGGACACCATGATTGATCTGGAAGGCCCGCACAGCTTCCGCCAGTTCGTTGTCATAGAGCGAGGAGTTTTCGCTGCCGAGCGTGTCGAAGGGCAGATAGTTTTCGGCCACCAGGCGCTGGCGCAGGGCTTGCACGGCTTCGCCCTTGGCGCCCTTTTTCAGGGTCTTGACATTGAGCTGCTGCCAGCCGCCACCGGCGGCGAATTCCTCGTACATGGCGACGGCACCCATCATCGCCTCGGGTGAGCCGGAGGACAGCATCGGCACCTGATCGAGGCCAGCGACAATCTCCGTCTGGGTGGCGAGCTTGCCGCCAGAAGGTGCTGTTGCCGGGGCGACAGTCGAGATCGAACTGGTGAAGACCGGTTCCTCGGCCAAGGCCGGGACGGCGGCACCCATGGCGACAAGACTTCCCAGACCGAGAAATTGACGATTGAAAGCGCGGCGCGACAGCACGTGAGTTCCCCCGATCCTGACTGACTTCGACAGTGGGCGCGTTTGGTAAACGGCCCCTTAATTCAGCCCGGACTAGCATTCACCTGCGACCGGAATGAGGCAAGCCGGGTGGTCAGGCCAGCGCCGTGACTTCGCGGCGGAAGGGCAAGTCGAGGAAATCTGGCGGTGGCGCGCCGAAGGTTTCGGCAAAGTTCCGGCCGGAATGGACGGCGGCGGCGATGGTGCCGGGGCCATAACAATCTCCGGCCCGCGTGCAGGTGATGTGTGCCGCCGCCAATTGATGAAACAGGCCGTCAACCGGCGTCCTGGCCGTCACTAGCACGAGGCTCGTTACTTCGTGCGGCGTGGCAGTGCCGGTGTACACGCATTCGAGTGACACCTGACCAGGAGCAATGGCTGAAACTGCCTGGCTGGCGACGATCTTCACGCCTAGGTTGATGAGTCGCTTCTGGATCACCTTCTGTTCGAGCGAGGCCTTGGTATATGAGGAGGCGACGGCGGCGGGGGTGACAAGGGTCACCGCATAGTCTTCCTTGCGCAGCAGTTCGGCCAGCACGCCGCCCATATAATAGTGGTCATCGTCATAGATCATCACGTCGCGCGACTTGGGGCGCAGGCCCGCCATGAGATCATCGGGCGTCAACACATCGGCGCCCTCGGCAATGGCAAGCGGCGCCGGGCTGTGGCGGCCGGTGCCGTCGCGCAGCCATGAGGAACCGGTGGCGATCAGAACGTGATCGGCGCCAAACACGGCGATGCTCTCCGGTGTCATGACGCTTTCGAGATAGAGCGAGACATTGGGCAGCTTGGCGATCTGCAGGAGCCGCCAATCGCGCACCCGGCCCCAGGCGGCAAGACCCGGCAAGCGGCATTCCCGCGCCACGCGGCCACCGGCTTCGGATGCCTGGTCGGCAATCGTCACCTGGAGTCCGCGCTGACCCAGTGCGCGGCCGGCTTCGAGGCCTGCGGGGCCGGCGCCGATGATCAGCACATGGGCATCCTTCACCTTCGGACTGATCTTCTCCGGGTGCCAGCCGCGCCGCCACTCCTCGCCCATCGACGGGTTCTGGGTGCAGCGTAGCGGCGTCATCGTAAAGTCATGGGTGACGCAGACATTGCAGCCGATGCATTCGCGGATGTCGTCGAGGCGGCCTTGCTCGATCTTGTTGGGCAGGAAGGGATCGGCGATCGACGGACGCGCCGCGCCGATCATGTCCATGATGCCCTGCTTGATGACGCGCACCATCGTATCGGGCGAGGTGTAGCGGCCGACGCCGACCACCGGCTTGGTGGTGAGTTTTTTCACGCCCGCGATATAGGGCTCCTGGAAGCCTTCCTCCGAAAACCGCGAAGTCTGCGAATCCTTCGACCAGTCGGAAAGCGACAGGTCCCAGAGATCGGGCAGCTCGGCCATCATGGCGATGGCATCCTCGACCTCGGCGGGTTCAAGACCGGCTGAGCCCTGGAATTCGTGCATGGCGATACGCACGGGAACGGCGCAGGTATCGCCGACCGCGTCCTTGGTGTCCTCGATCACTTCACGCAAGAGACGGGCGCGGTTTTCGAGCGAGCCGCCATATTCATCGTTTCGGAAGTTGGTGGCGCGCGACAGGAAGTGCTGGAAAATTCCAAGGCCATGACCGGCATAGACATAGACCAGATCGAAGCCCGCTTCTTTTGAGCGAAGTGCCGCCTTGCGGTGAGCGCGGCGGAGATCGCGGATATCCTGCTTGTCCATGCCGCGCGCCTGGACCGGATCGGCGAAATAACTGCCGGTCGGCATCGGGCTGACGGAGATAGGGACTTCGCGGGAGGTCAGATTGTTGGCGGTATAGCCCGAGTGACAGAGCTCGATACCGGCAAGCGATGAATGCTCATGCACCTTCTCGGCAATGCGGGCCAGCATCGGGATATCGTGATCGCTCCACAGGCGGAGCTCGACATAGGGCGAGACATCTGCGGTGTGATGGATTTCCACCATCTCGGTGCAGACCACGGCCCAGCCGCCCTCGGCTTTCATGCCGCGCATGGCGGCCAAGGCGGAGGCATCGCGGTACCCCATGCCGTTGCAATGCGGCACCTGGTAGAAGCGGTTGCGCGCCACGTGCGGGCCGATGCGGATTGGTTCGAAGAGAATGTCGTAACGCGGATCGCGGGTCATGGGGGCTCCGGAGGTTGCACGTTGTATCTCTAGCAAACCTGCCGGTCACTCCGCTATGCTTTGTCGAAACGTGATGGATGCGAGGAACAATGACTCTGCCGGAGTTCAAGGATATCGAGGCTGCCGCCGAGCGGTTGAAGGGGTATGCGGTCAAGACCCCGGTGATCGAGTCGCCGAAACTCAATGCCCTCACCGGCGGGCGTATTCTGATCAAGGCCGAATGCCTGCAGCGTACCGGTTCGTTTAAGTTCAGGGGCGCCTGGAACTGCATTTCGCAGCTCGATGCGGCGAAAACGCCGGGTGGTGTGGTTGCTTATTCCTCCGGCAATCATGCGCAAGGCGTTGCGGCGGCGGCTCAGATCAAGGGGCTTCCGGCGCTGATCGTCATGCCCGCCGATACGCCGCAGATCAAGCAGGACAATACGCGAGGGTTTGGCGCCGAGATCGTCACCTATGACCGGGCGACCGAAAGCCGCGAGGAGATCGCGGCGCATCATTGCAAAAAGCGCAGCGCCGTCATGGTGCCGCCGTTCGAGCATCGAGATGTCATCGCGGGGCAAGGAACGGCGGGGCTTGAACTGGCGGAGGAAGCGGCAAGCCGAAGCGCCAGGCTGCATGATGTTCTGGTGTGCTGTTCGGGCGGCGGGCTGACATCGGGGATTGCGCTGGCGATGGAAACCAAATCACCGATGAGCAAGGTGCATAGCGTCGAACCGGCGGGTTTCGACGACACGGCGCGGAGTCTCAGAAGCGGTGTGCGCGAGACGAATCCCAAGGCATCAGGCTCGATCTGCGATGCGTTGCTGACGCAGCAACCGGGTGCCATGACCTTTGCCATCAACCAACGTCTGCTGGGCGAGGGCCTTGTGGTGAGCGATGCCGAGGCAGCCGAAGCCGTGCGCTTTGCCTTTGAAGTGTTGAAGCTGGTGCTGGAGCCCGGAGGTGCCGTGACGCTGGCCGCCGTGCTGACCGGCAAGATCGCCACCAGGGGCCGCAATATCGGCATCATCGCGTCGGGCGGCAATTGCGATCCAGAACTTTATGCGAGGATTCTCAGGCGGGAGATTTAGCAGGCGACTAAAAACGCTTTCGCGGTTTATGCTTCGAGGGCCGCTTCGCGGCCACCTCAGCATGAGGTATCTAAATGAGTTTCCTTACCCTGAGGTGCGAGCGCAGCGAGCTTCGAAGGGCTCTACCCCGCCGCCGACATTTCGCTTTGCAGCGGCACGTCGATCTGTTCGCCGGGTTTGTGGCGGATGATGGTGATGCGGCGTTTTGGGGATGTTTCGGCTTCGACGGCGGGCGCTGACTGCGCGGTATCAGGCTGGGGCTCAGACGCCTCGGATAGCGGAGGTTCCGCAGGAGCAGCCGCGGTTTCCCCGGCGCGGCGGATGACGACGCGGGCGCCTTTCGGCACTTCGGGCTTGGAATCGGTTCTCGCTGTTTCCGGCACGGCGCCGATCCGGGCTTGTGGCGCGGGTTCGAAAATCTCCTCGTCCTGCTTGAAGAACTTCATGTGCCTGGGGGCGAGATCGGCCTGCGGACTGGCCGGTTCCGTCGCCTCGCGCGACATGGCATTGGCGAGGCGCGCCATCAGGGCATTGTGATTGGCCGAGACGGCATTCTCAAGCCGCTTCATGCTGTCGATGATGCCTGCCGTTTCGCTGCCGCGCAGCCTGCTGGCATATTCGTGGAGAAACCAGCGGCCGCGCGGGGTTTCCATCACCGCATCGCGGATCGAGTCGAAATCCTGCGGCCTGAGGCCGGAGGCCCCAACCAGTTCGTTCGAAGACATACGCTACTCCACTCACACCGAGGCCAGACCCCTGCACCACACGCAGGGCCACCCGCACGCCATTATTGTAGCGAGTGGTGAATGTTTGGTTTAGAGCCGGTTAAATTCATTCCCGAACACTCATGTCATCGCGCATTTTCAACCTCAGGCTTTCGGCCTTCAACGCCTTCCTGTTTCTCGGCAGCGGCATCCAGCTGCCGTTCCTGCCGCTGTGGCTGAAGGCCAAGGGGCTGCCGGAGTCCGAGATTGCCTTGATCGTGGCGATGATGGTGGCGGTGCGCATTCTGGCCATCCCGGCCGGCACTTTCGTCGCCGATCTGACCGGCAGCCGCCGCCTGATCATCATCATCGCCGCTTTCGGCACTTGTGCGGCCTACCTGGCTCTGCATTTCATGAGCGGCTTCGTTCCCATCCTCATTGTGGCGCTGCTGGCGGCGGCCATGCTGGCACCGATCGCGCCGCTAACCGAAGTCATGGCGATCGAGGGCAGCGCGCATTATGGCATCGACTATGGCCGTATCCGCCTGTGGGCCTCGCTGAGTTTCCTGGCCGGCAGCCTGATCGCCGGGGCGCTGCTTGAGATCATCCCGGTTTACTACGTCATCCTGCTGATTGCCGGCGCGCAAGGGCTGGGCGCCCTGGTGACGCTGGCATTGCCGCATGACAACGCCATCCGGAAGGGAACCGCGCAGCCAATAAAACTGGCAGCAGTGCTGGGGCTGGTCAGTGCCAGCGTCTTCGTGATCTTCCTCGCCGCCGCCAGCATCGGACAATCGAGCCATGGCCTGCTCTATGCCTTTGGCTCGGTTTATTACGATGACCTGGGCTACTCGAAATTCACCATCGGCAAGTTGTGGGCCACGGCGGTGATCGTCGAAATCCTGATGTTTGCCTTCTCCAATCACTTTTATAAAAAATTCGGCGCGGTGAAGCTGATCGTCATCGGCACGGCGTGCGGAATTGTCCGATGGCTGGTCATGGGGCTGGAACCGCCGCTGGCCATCATGTTCGCGGTGCAGGTGCTGCATGCGGGGTCCTTCGGCCTCACGCATCTCGGCACCATGCATTACATCCGCGAGACCGTGCCCGAGAACATGCGCAATACCGTGCAAGGGCTGTTCTTCATGCTGTCGGGCGGCGTTCTGATGGCCGCTACCATGTGGTCCTCAGGCCCGCTCTACGGGATGCTGGGCGGGCAGGCCTATTTTGTGATGGCGGTCTATTCGGCTGTTGCCTGCGGGCTGGCACTGGTGCTGTGGCGTGTCAGCCCCAGAGCTCCCTAGAGGGCGGGTACATCAGACTGCCGTCGAAGCGGATGCCGGGATCGCGGTCATGTCTCAGCAGCAGCGGTCCATCCAGATCGATGAAATCGGCCAGTGGCGACAACAGGAAGGCGGGTGCCATGGCAAGCGACGTTGCCAGCATGCAGCCGACCATGATCTTGAGGTCGCGGGCTTGTGCCGCTTTTGCCAGGGCAATGGCCCCGGTGAGGCCGCCGGTCTTGTCGAGCTTGATGTTGACGGCGTCATATTTGCCAATGAGCCGGTCAAGGCTCGCCACATCATGGACGGATTCATCGGCACAGACGGTGACGGCGCGGGACACATGGCGCAGCGCTTCGTCATTGCCGGCGGGCAGCGGCTGTTCCACCAGTTCGACACCGGCATCTGCACAGGCGCCGAGCATTGCGGCGAGGTTGTCTGGCGTCCAGCCTTCGTTGGCGTCGACGATCAAGCGGCTGTTGGGGGCTTTAGCGCGGATGTGCTTCAGCCGCGCGTTATCACCATCGCGGCCGAGCTTCAGCTTGAGCAGCGGGCGGGCGCGGCTGAGGGCAGCGGCTTCGCCCATGGCCTCTGGCGTGTCGAGGCTCAAGGTATAGGCAGTGATGGCGGGCAGGGGTTCAGGCAGGCCTGCGAGAACCCAGACGGGCTTGCCGGACTGTTTGGCCGCCAAGTCCCACAGCGCGCAGTCGAGCGCGTTCCGGGCGGCATGGGGTGTGAGGAGGCAGGGCACATCGGCATGAGCGAAGCCGGTCTCGATCCGCTTTCTGGCCGCGTCAAGGGCTGCCAACACCTGCGGCACGGTTTCTTCGTAGCGCGGATAGGGCACGCATTCGCCGCGGCCCACGTGGGTGCCATCGCTAAGCGTAACGGTGACGACATCGGCCGCAGTTTTGGAGCCACGTGAAATGGTGAAGCTTCCGGCGATGGGCCAGATCTCGGCGGCGAATTCAAGCTGCAGCATGTCAGCGGCCGTAGCGGCGGATCAATTCGGTCACAATCGGTTCGACACCAATGCGAATCGGATCGACACAGGGCAGGCCATGGGCCTCGCCGGTTTCCTTCAGATAGGCCCTGGCCACTTCATCGACCAAGTGCTCGGTGTTGATGGCGATGCCGATGCAGGCGATCTTCGGGTTGGTGAGTAGGCCTTCGAGGATGGTGCGGTCGATCACCTGCTGAATGGTGGGGAGGGGATGCCGGACGCCGCGCATGGTGGTGCGGGTCGGCTCGTGGCAGACGACGAAGGCATCGGGCTGGGCGCCATGCAGCAGGCCAAGCGTGACGCCGGCAAAGGACGGATGGAACAGCGAACCCTGGCCCTCGACAATGTCCCAGTGGCCGGGATCGTTCTCGGGGCTGATCCACTCGGCGGCACCTGAAATGAAATCGGCGACGACGGCATCAAGCGCCAGGCCGCGGCCAGAAATCAAAACCCCAGTCTGGCCGGTGGCGCGGAAATCCGAACTCAGGCCCTGTTTGTGCATCTCGCGGTCGATGGCAAGCGCTGTGTATTTTTTTCCCACCGAACAGTCGGTGCCAACCGTCAAGAGCCTGAGTCCAGACCGCTTGGTGCCCTTGCCGGTGGTGAAATTCACATCCGAGAAGCGCACGTCATGCAGCTTGCGGCCATGTTTCGCGGCGGCTTCGGCGATGACCGGTATCGCGCTCAGCCGCTTGTGCAGGCCGGTCGCCACATCAAGCCCAGCGGCAAGCGCTGCAACAATCACCTGCACCCAGTGATCGGGCAACACGCCGCCGGCATTGACGACGCCCACCACCATGGTGCGCGCACCCTTGGCTGCCGCCTCTTCAAGGCGCATGTCGGGCAGGCCGGTATCGGCCTTGCAGCCGGGCAGGCGCAATTGGCCGACGCACCATTCAGGCCGCCAGTCGACGACGCCCATGGCGGTCTTGGCGGCCAGCTGGTCCTCGACGTCGCCAAGAAACAGCAGATAGGGTTTGGCGATGTCCATGGTGTTTCGAACCTCAGGCCTGGGGTGGGATGCGTCCTGCCGTTTCGGCCAGCATCACATAGATGCGGCCTTCGATGGCCGCAAGGCTGCCTTCGACCAGCGCTTCGCTGCCGCCGGCAGCACTCAAGCCATCGAGCATACGCTCGAACAGGCGGATGTAGCTATCGACCCGGCCGCGCATCAGCCGGTCAGTGCGATAGCGTTCGGCGATGGTGCGCTCGAGGCGCTTGTTGAGGC
>JANPCS010000068.1:0-6324 GCA_031431065.1 Hyphomicrobiales bacterium
GTCTTGAGGTACTGGTTATAGTTTTTCCACCATGAGTCTTGTTTGGTTTCTTTCAACCGCCGATGGTGGGATTGAATTTTTCGGATTTCATCTTGCTTTTCACTCTCTTTTACATCCCGAAGTTCTTCATCAAACTGTGGCAAGAGTTTTGTCTCTGGCGTTTGCTTTTGCGGTTCTTTAAATGCGACCCCGCAGTCAAGGCATTGGCGTCTAACCTGCACTCCACCGTTGGAAGTGATGCATTGAACCTCTTTCGAGCTTTCATGGGAACATCTGACAAATTTCTTCCTCCAAGCTTCGATGGCCCTCGATTCTTCAAGTGTCGACATTTGCTCGCCCCATAACCACATCTTCTCGAAATCGAGAATCGGGGAAAAGTTAGGGAACAAATATCCTTACAGCAACCTGAAATGGGTCCACCCCCTTCATTTCGTCACCGCAGCGAAGGCCGGGGTTCCGCTATTTCTTGGATGATTTCAAGAGGTAGCGGGATTCCGGGTTGCGCTGGAATGGCAGTATAGGTGGCAGCCAGTGACAACTCCTCGGACCACTATTATAAGGCCAAACTTGTGGATATCTCCCGTCTCCTGATAACTGCTGACGCCGCATGCTGCCAAAACCACTTGATTGAGGTTGCTCCCGCGTCTCTCCATGGCCGGGTTTGACCCGGCCAAACAGACTTTCCGGAAACAATTCTGGAGACGGCTGGATGGCCGGGTCAAATCCGGCCATGATGAGATGCGAGGTTGATCCTCCATCCTTGCGGATGTTCACTTTTTGATCTAGTCAAAAGTCATGCCAGAGCACAAGAAAGTCATCTCGATTCAGGGTGCGCGCGAGCACAACCTGAAAAACGTCTCCCTCGAATTGCCGCGCGACAGGCTGATCGTGTTCACCGGCCTATCGGGGTCGGGCAAGTCGTCGCTGGCCTTTGACACGATTTATGCCGAGGGCCAGCGCCGCTATGTCGAATCGCTGTCGGCCTATGCCCGGCAGTTCCTCGAGATGATGCAGAAACGAGTTCCCTGCCGGATTGATAGAGCGCAATCTACAACTCGCCGAATGACTTGGGTTTCCGCATACCATGGCCAGAGACAATTGCATGCGGCATCCGTTGCGCTTCAAGGTTACCCGGTTCTTGCATTGGCAACCGGTCTATAATTCCGCGGAGGTGTAGATTGTACGCAAAAACCCTTTCGATGTACTCGTTCCGCTGTTTTGGCAAAGCGGCGCTGTCATTCAATCATCCTCTGCGGCAAGAAAGCCTTGAGCTTGAAATGCCAAATGTCAATCTCATCCTCGGCGACAATGGTGGAGGAAAGTCATCCGTCCTGAGAGCCATTGCAATTGCCGCTCTCGCGCCAGCATTGATAGAGTCCGGATTTGTGGCGTACCGGCTCGTCAGGCGCCCACAGGGCGAGCAGGCGCTCCTTAAGCTCGTTTGCGACCTGGACCCCGCCGACTTGATCAACAAATCGCACGATTCAAATTCAATCGAACTCCTCGCCCGGATTGACAAGAGAAGCGGAAGTCTCGATCGGCTGCATCTGGACAGGACGCCCGAATCCCCGATTGAAAGACTCATTTACGATGACACGTCGCCAACGTTTTTCGTTGTCGGTTATGGCGCCACACGCCGCATGGACACCGAAGATTATGTTGCAAGCAGCCGTCGGAAGTCGCGTGGCCTGCGCTACGCCAGGGTTGCTAGTCTATTCGAGGACCAGGTGCCTCTGCGGCCCTTGCAGTCGTGGCTTCCAAGAATCAAGGACAAGAAGCGGAAGGCGGAGGCGATCAAGAAGATTGCCGGGATGCTCCCCGCCGAGGTACAATTCACAGGCCGGTTTGACGAACGCGAGGACCAGTATATCTTCGAGCATTCCAGTATTTCGACGCCATACAATTCCCTGTCCGATGGTTACAAAGTCTTCGTAGCCTGGTGCAGTGACTTGGTCGGGCATATTTGCGACATCGCACCCGGCAATGTCCGAATCGATCAAATTCCGGGAATTGTTCTTATCGATGAAATAGATATGCACCTGCATCCGTCTTGGCAAAGAACCGTGTTGCCAACGTTGTCGCGCGCCTTCCCGCGCCTGCAGTTCATTGTAACTTCTCATAGCCCGCTGGTGGCAAGTGCTGTCCGTCCCAAGAATATCTTTCTGACGGCAACCGCCGAAGACGGCAGCGCCACCATTAAACAGATCGAGGAAAAGACATTCGGACGCGGCGCCGACCAGCTTCTCCTGTCCTCGTATTTCGGCCTCGATACCACCAGAGCTCCGCAACTCGAGGCGGCGAGCGAGGCGTTGTTCGCAAGTGCGGCGAAAGGTGACATCGGATCGGCAATCGCCTTTCTTGAGCAACCGTCCGCGCCGGCCAGCGATGCCGATGAACTCAACCCCAAAGTCAAGAGAGCCCTCGAGTCCGTAACACCCAGGAAAGTGTCAAAAAAGAGTGCCGCTAAATCGGCAGTCCAGCGCAAGGCTGGCCGCAAATGATCCGCTACAGCTACACCGAAGCCCAGATCAGGGCGGCGGTCGCTGCGCTCGACCCTGGCTGGTTGCGGAAGGCAACGGAGCGCAAAACGGCTTTCATAACCGCAAAAAAATACAATGAACCATCTGGCATCTGGAGCGACATCAAGGCCATTTATATCGACATGCAAAAAAACAAGTGCATATTCTGCGAACGCAAATTCTCATCGCCGCAGTATGGCAAGATCGAACATGACGTTGAACATTTTCGCCCGAAGTCCAGCGTCAAGGCTTGGCCTCCCGCCAAGCTGGGCCTCTCCCATGATTTCGCTTTGGGCGGCGCAACGGAGCGCGGCTACTACTGGCTCGCCTACGATCTCTTGAACTATGCAACAAGTTGCGGAATCTGCAATTCCACCTGCAAGTCCAACTATTTTCCGGTTGACGGAAAGAGAAAGTATGCACCGGCCAGCATAAGCGCCCTGGCGGCGGAAAAACCTTTTCTTTGTTATCCGATTGGAACACTGGATGACGATCCGGAGAGTCTCGTGACGTTTTCGGCCACCACCGCCATACCGGTAAGAAAGTCGGGTGCGGCGCACCGGCGCGGAAGGGTCATCATCGATTTCTTCAAACTCAACTTACGCGAAGAACTCCATCGCGAGCGGGCGGCCTTCATCACGTTTTATGGCCTTGCCCAAACTCTCGTGGACCTGCAAGTCGAATCCAATGAGAATACCGCACTTGCCGCCAGGCTTGTGGACGCAAGTACGCCCCACGCCGCGTGCACGAGGGCCTTTAGCCGCCTGTGGGTGGACGACAAAACCACGGCCGGCAGAGTCTACAAAGCCTGCCGCGATTTTACCGCCGGCATCACCACGCAGGTGCCGCCACCACTTTGAGGCACCTCGGAGCATCGCTGGAGTTCTACGGATTGACTGTGGATAAGCACAGCCTGCTGACAATTGCTGACCATATGAACCTCCATACCCGACCTTCCATCCTTGCCCTCGTTCTCTTTTTGATCTAGTCAAAAGTCATGCCAGAACACAAGAAAGTCATCTCGATTCAGGGCGCGCGCGAGCACAACCTGAAAAACGTCTCCCTCGAACTGCCGCGCGACAGGCTGATCGTGTTCACTGGCCTGTCGGGGTCGGGCAAGTCGTCGCTGGCCTTTGACACGATTTATGCCGAGGGCCAGCGCCGCTATGTCGAATCGCTGTCGGCCTACGCCCGGCAGTTTCTCAAGATGATGCAGAAGCCGGATGTCGACCAGATCGACGGCTTGTCGCCGGCCATCTCCATCGAGCAGAAGACCACCAGCCGCAACCCGCGCTCGACGGTCGGCACGGTGACCGAAATCCACGACTACATGCGCCTGCTCTTCGCCCGCATCGGCGTTGCCTATTCGCCGGCCACGGGACTGCCCATCGAAAGCCAGACGGTCACCCAGATGGTGGACCGCACCCTGGCGCTGCTGGAAGGCACAAGGCTCTATCTGCTGGCGCCGATTGTCCGAGGCCGCAAGGGCGAATACCGCAAGGAAATGGCAGACCTGCAGAAGAAGGGTTTCCAACGCGTCAAGGTCGATGGCGTCTTTCACGAGATTGACGCGGTTCCGGCCCTCGACAAGAAGTTCAAGCATGACATCGACGTGGTGGTTGACCGGCTGGTGGTGAAGCCCGACCTGGGCACAAGGCTTGCTGACAGTTTCGAGACGGCACTGAAACTCGCCGACGGGCTGGCGGTGGCGGAATTCGCCGACAAGCCGCTCCCTCTATCCGCGCAAACCGGCGAAAGCGCCAACAAATCCAAGAACGATACCCATGAGCGCCTGCTGTTCTCGGAGCGTTTCGCCTGCCCCGTCTCGGGTTTCACCATCGATGAAATCGAGCCGCGCCTATTTTCCTTCAACAATCCCTTCGGCGCTTGCCCCAAGTGCGATGGACTTGGAACCGAACTGCATTTCGAGCCCGAGCTGGTGGTGCCGGATGGCAGCGTATCCTTGCGTGATGGCGCGCTGGCGCCATGGGCCAAGACCGGCAACACGTCACCTTACTATCAGCAAACGCTCGAGGCGCTGGCCAAGCATTACAAGTTCTCGATGAATACGCCGTGGAAAGACCTGCCGAAAAAGGCCCGCGATGTGGTGCTTTATGGCACTGGCGAGGAAGACGTGACCATCGTCTATGACGACGGAATTCGTTCCTACAAGTCGAAGAAGCCGTTCGAGGGTGTCATCGGCAATATCGAGCGGCGCTGGCGCGAGACCGATTCCGACTGGATGCGCGAGGAACTGTCGAAATACCAGTCGGACCACCCCTGCAGCGCATGCGGCGGATACCGGCTGAAACCGCAGGCACTTGCCGTCAAGGTCGACGCCAAGCACATCGGTGAAATCTCGGCGCTGTCGATCCGCGAAGCAAACATCTGGTTTGATGGCCTGCTGGCAAAGCTGAAGCCCAAGGACCAGGAGATTGCCGCCCGCATCTTGAAGGAAATCCGCGAGCGGCTGAGGTTCCTCGTCGATGTCGGGCTGGACTATCTCAACCTGTCGCGCACCAGCGGCACACTGTCGGGCGGCGAAAGCCAACGCATCCGACTTGCCTCGCAGATTGGTTCCGGCCTTACCGGCGTGCTCTATGTGCTGGACGAACCATCGATCGGCTTGCATCAGCGCGACAATGCGAAGCTGCTCGAAACCCTGGTTCATTTGCGGGATCTCGGCAACACGGTCATCGTCGTCGAGCATGATGAAGACGCCATCCGCCTGGCCGACCATGTCGTCGACATCGGGCCAGGTGCCGGCGTCCATGGTGGTGAGATCATCGCCCAGGGGACGCCCGCCGAAGTCATGGCAAACCCCAGGTCGCTCACCGGGCAATACCTGACGGGGCTCATGCAAGTGCCAATGCCGGGACGGCGGCGCAAGTGGGAAAAGGGCCGTTCCATCCGGGTGAAGGGTGCACGCGCCAACAACCTGAAGGACATTTCAGCTGAGATTCCGCTCGCTGTATTCACCTGCGTCACCGGTGTTTCCGGCGGCGGTAAGTCGACGCTTCTCATCGATACCGTCTACAAGGCGGCGGCCCGCAAGCTGATGGGCACACGCGAGGCACCAGCCGAGCACGACCGCATCGAAGGCCTTGAGCTGCTCGACAAGATCATCGACATCGACCAGAGCCCCATCGGCCGCACGCCGCGTTCCAATCCGGCCACCTATACCGGTGCCTTCACGCCGATCCGCGACTGGTTTGCAGGATTGCCGGAAGCCAAGGCGCGCGGCTATGGGCCGGGGCGCTTCTCGTTCAACGTCAAAGGCGGGCGCTGCGAGACCTGTCAGGGCGATGGCGTCATCAAGATCGAGATGCACTTTTTACCGGATGTCTATGTCACCTGCGATGCCTGCCACGGCCACCGCTACAATCGCGAGACGCTGGACATCAAGTTCAAGGACAAGTCGATCGCCGATGTGCTTGACATGACAGTGGCGGAGGCCGCCGATTTCTTCCGCGCCGTGCCGAGCGTGCGCGACAAGATGGAAACACTGGAGCGCGTGGGACTAAGTTACATCAAGGTCGGCCAGCAGGCCACCACATTGTCGGGCGGCGAGGCGCAGCGGGTGAAACTCGCCAAGGAACTGTCGCGCCGCGCCACCGGCCGCACGCTCTATCTGCTGGATGAGCCGACCACAGGGCTGCATTTCCATGACGTGCGGAAGCTGCTGGAGGTGTTGCACGAGCTGGTGGACCAGGGCAACACGGTCGTGGTGATCGAGCACAATCTGGATGTCATCAAGACTGCCGACTGGATCATCGACATCGGTCCGGAAGGCGGTGACGGCGGC
>JANPCS010000069.1:0-4432 GCA_031431065.1 Hyphomicrobiales bacterium
AATGCGACGGCGTGCTGAATCGGCACTAGCTGTACGCTTGGGACTGCAGCCACCCTACAACCGGCGTTCAACTGAACGCCGGTTGTTTTCGCTGACAGGCTTTGGTTTGCTCACGCGCGATTGCAGGCGTCTTAGCTCACAGCCCTATTTCCGCAATCCCGTCGCCAGCATCAGGTTGTCGTACAAACGCCTGGTCATCGTGGCCATCTCAGGCATCAGCGGAAAGGCTTCGGCCATGAGCCTGCCATAGGCGCCCTCGCCCTTGTATCGCTCAAGATTGGCGATGTAGCTCGGCATTGACGACCAGCCGGCCACCGTCTGCGGTGAGAACTCGCAATGGAACTGCGTGCTTATGGCGTGACTGTCGATGGCGATGGCCTGGACTGAAGCGAGTGGCGATACCGCAAGCACATGAGCCTGCTGCGGCGCCCGCTTCACTTCAGCCATATGCCATTGCATCACCTTGTGGCTGGGTCCCAACCCATTCATCAAGGTATTGTTGCGGCCATCCTCGGTCAGGTGGATGTCATGGACTCCGATCTCGCCGACATCGGCAAGCGCCACTTCGCCACCCAATGCGGTTGCCAGCAGTTGATGCCCGAGGCAGACGCCGAAATAGGGCTTGGCGCGGTCCATCACCCACTCGCGGATCGCCGCTTTTTCCTCCATCAGCCAGGGATGCTCGTCCTCCTGCCAGGTATCCTGGGCACCGCCGAGGACGAAGAGAAAGTCATAGGGCGCGAGATTGGGAACAGCCTGCCCTTCGAACAGCCGTACCGATTCCGGAATGAGGCCATCCTCGGCAAAATAGTCGAGGAAGCGGCCGGGATGGTCGTGGTTCATGTGCTGAAAAATCAGTGCGCGTTTCATCTGTTCATCACTTTACCGGCGGCAGCACCAGCGCTCGTGCCCGGCATTGCCTGTCCTCGTTGGCGCCGCATTGGCTGAAATTTCCGCGCCTGTCGAGGCAAATGCGCAGCTCCGAAAGCCGGGCAGTGTCCCGGGCATTGCCGCATTGCACCGACATCATGGAGGCCGTCAGGTTGCGGTTGGTCTTGACGAAATCGGTGACCAGCTGCTCCGGCGTCACGCTGACCGCAAGGTTCGGCCCAAGATAGCGCGCCGGGATGCGAACCCGCTGGAACAGCAGCCTGATGGCGCGGAAGTAGTCCGCCATCGGGACGCCGGCACAAGTTCCGTGTTTCTTCCACTCGTGGATGATGAGCTTCTTCGACGGCATGATATCCAGCATGCTGTCGATGATATCCTGCGGCACCCAGGTCTCCTTGGTGGGACAGGATTCGGGCCAGCCGTTTTTGTATTGCGGCCACAGGCCATGCACCACGAAAGCGAAACGCCGACCGGTTCCGCATTGTTGGGTGTCGTCAGCGCCTGCTGGACTGCCGCAGTAGGTCGGCGACCACGAAAGCGCCAGAACGAAATAGTCGAAGACACCCGGCTTGTCCGGTTCCCGCGCAACAGCGGGCGTGATGCTCAGGAAGAGGGCAAGACTGAACGCGGCAAGAGCGGCAATGGAGATTGCCCGTCCGGGTCCGGGCGCAGGCTGGCTTCGGGGCATGGTTCGGCCGAAATCTTCCACGACGAATTGTTGAGCTGCATGCCGCATAGGGCCAGCTGGCCGCGAATACAAGCCGTCTGGCCCTGCTCGTAGTCCCGGCCATTGGCCCGGCATGAGCAGGTTCCCGCTTGTGCTTCAGCCACCAAAGAGACAGCCCCGGTCAGAAGCAAAATGAATGTGGTCGTTATCCCATTTGACGATCCTAGCAAGCAATGGGCACCGCCCATCAAATGAGCTGTAAATCCACGGCCTGCGGGCCGCGTCCCTTCTTGTCCGGCTGAATCTCGAAACTGAGCTTCATGTTTTCCGACAGCTCCGGTATTCCGGAGCGCTGCACCGCGGTTATGTGCACGAACACATCCTTGCCGCCGTCAGCAGGCGAAATAAAGCCGTAGCCCTTCGCCTGGTTGAAAAACTTCACAGTGCCGTTCTGGCGCATGAGAAGGCGTCCCCTAACCGTTTAACCGCATTATCCGGTAAGTTCCGCCGTGGGTGGAAGACGGCGGGCAGACTAGGCACAGCGGCTTTTCAAACGGCAGGCACGTCTCCCCGGATAACCGGAGCAGTTTCGGCGAGGTTGGAACAGCACAGCCAGCATCGGGATCAACCGAACCCGACGCAAACGATTATGATGCACCTATGCCCGCACGGCAAGAGGCGACTTACTGCCTATCAGGGCTTGATTTTTTTCACACCGGCAATAGTCTGCCTCCACAAAAGGCGGGGGCAAGAATCCGGATGACGGCGAAATCCATTTCTCTGGTGGCGGCGATCCTCGCGTGTTCGGCCAGCGGTGCAGCACTGGCCAAACCAATCCACATCACCAACTATACCTACTACACGGTTGGTGGAGATACAGCACAGGAGATCTACAAATCCATGTTGCGCAAAGGCCCGCGCGTCAATGGCGCCAAGGCCTATGCCGCCACATCGGCGACCACCAGCCAGGACGGCAAGCTTCTGCAGGGTGCATCCTGCAGCATCGACGGCTATCGTTTGAATCTCCAATTCACCATCAAGCTGCCGAAGATCAAGAACGAGAAGGTGCTGCAAGCCTCGGATCGCAGCCGCTGGCAGCAGTTCTCCGTCTTCCTCAAGCGCCACGAGGAAACCCACCGCTCGATCTGGCTCGGCTGCGCCGCGGACCTCGAGCGCCAGGTCAAATCGATCAAGTCCAAGACCTGTGGCGAGGCCGACAAGAAGGCCCAGAAACTCTGGGACAAGATGCGCGCCGCGTGCTCGAAAAAGCATTTGGCCTTCGATGCCGCCGAGCAGAAGAAACTGATGCAGCATCCCTTCGTGCGGCTGGTCTACAAACGCTCGATCCAGCAGCACGCCGCCAAGGCGCAATAGGACTTAAAGGCCCAGCACCCGTCCGGCGACTGCGCTGAGTTTTTTCAGCAAAGCCGGATCGCGTTTTTCGGGCGCCGTCATGATGGCAAAGTCCAGCGCCCGGTCCGAGCCGATAGGACATGGCGGATGCTGGCGCGGGAAGCTCCTAGCGATGCGCGTGACCAGGCGCCTGGCACTTCCGGAATTGGCCTTCATGACAGCCACAACCTTGGCCACATCGACGCTGCCGTGATCCTCATGCCACGAGTCGAAATCCGTCACCATCGCCACCGTGCAATAACAAATCTCCGCCTCGCGCGCTAACTTGGCCTCCGGCAGGTTGGTCATGCCGATGACCGAGGCACCCCATGAGCGGTAGAGCTGCGACTCGGCCAAAGTCGAGAACTGCGGGCCTTCCATAACGACATATGTGCCGCCCTTGGCATGGGCAATGCCCTCGGCCTGCAAGGCAGCCTCGGCAATGTCCTGGAGGCCCGGCGAGATCGGATGCGAAAACGGTACATGGCCAACGCAACCGGTTCCGAAAAAACTTTTCTCACGCCCGAAGGTGCGGTCGATGAACTGGTCCACCAACACGAAGGTGCCGGGCGGGAACTCCTCCTTCAGCGAACCCACCGCCGACAGCGAGATCAAGTCGGTAACCCCTGCCCGCTTCAACACATCGATGTTGGCGCGGTAATTGATGCTGGTGGGTGAGTAGACATGACCTCTGCCGTGGCGCGGCAGAAACACCACCGGCAGCCCATCGATCTCGCCACGCCGCAGCTGGTCCGATGGTTCACCCCATGGCGAGTGAACCGTCTCCCAGCGGGCGTCATCCATCTCGATGTCGTAGACACCCGAACCGCCAATGATGCCGAAAACCGATTTGGTCATGCGAGGGGACACCTGTCAAAACAGGAAACCGGGCTAGACCAGGCCCAGACTATTGGCAAGCGTCAACAGCGCCGCCACAATGAACACCACACCCGCCGAACGCCCGAGCCATACCGTGACGGCTGGGCTGCCGGTCAGAAACGCCCGGCTGCCTGCTGCGGCCAGCCCGAGCCCGCCATAGACTGCAAACTGCATCACAAATGTGAGGCCACCCATCACCAAGGCCTGGCTCCAGATTGGGCCGTACTCGGGCCGCATGAACTGTGGATAAACGGCGACAACGAAAAGATAGGCCTTGGGATTGAGCAGGCAGGTTATGAGCCCCTGCCGGAATGCCATCGCGGAGGACCCTGAAGTCGCTGGCCCGATATCGCCGACGGTGATCGAGCTCCTGAACAGCGTCCAGCCGATCCACATCATATAACCCGCTCCGGCAATTAGGATGGCCGACAGAAGATGTGGCGATGCCGCGAGAATGGCGCTGACGCCGAACGTGCCGAACAGCGTGTGGCAGATGCCACCCAACATGATGCCCGCCGTGGCAGCAAGTCCACGCATCCGGCCAGCGGTCAATGAATTGGCAATGACGAAGAACATGTCCATGCCGGGCACGATGATGATGCC
>JANPCS010000070.1:0-2543 GCA_031431065.1 Hyphomicrobiales bacterium
CATCATGGCCCAACGGCATGAGATTGTTCTTAATGACATCCTCGTGAACGAGAATGGCCTAAAAGAGGCGGGGACAGGCCCCCGACTCAAATCACGTAACGCACCGATGATGAGCACAGATCAGAGAGATGCAAGCAACCCCTTAAAGGGTTTGGCGGAAGCGCGGAAGGCCAAAGGCCCGCCGCCTGTGCATCTGTGGAACCCGCCGTTCTGCGGCGACCTCGACATGCGCATCGCCCAGGACGGCACCTGGTATTATCTTAATTCGCCGATCGGCCGGAAGCCATTGATGCAATTGTTCGCATCCGTGCTGCGCCACGATGAAGACGGCAAGTTCTATCTGGTGACGCCGGTGGAAAAATGCGGGATCAGGGTCGATGACTCGCCCTTCACGGCGGTGCGAATGTCGATCAGCGGGGTAGGCCGCGCGCAAGTCATTCGCTTCGAAACCAATGTCGATGACGAGGTGACGGTGGACGAGGCCCACCCCTTGCGGTTTGCCACGGAAGCTGGCACCGGCGGCCTCAAGCCCTATGTGCTGGTGCGGGCCAGGCTCGAGGCATTGGTGTCGCGGGCGCTGTTCTATGACATTGCGGCGGTGGGCACTGTGGAAGACGGCTGGTTTGGCGTGTGGTCGTCGGGCCGGTTCTTCCCGATGCAACGGGCAACAGAGATCGGCATTTCATCTTGAGCTTCCGCTTTGACGAGACTGAGTTCCGGCAGCGCGCTCACGGCCTCCATGCCGAGCCGCCGGAAATCTCGCGGCGGAGCGATGACGACCTCAATCCGCAGGCTCGGCTGATTGCAGCCGGCGTGGAGCCCAAGCGGGCCGCCGTTCTGGTGCCGCTGGTGCAACGCGAGACCGGGCTTTCGATGCTGCTGACCCAGCGCACCGCGCACCTTTCGCAGCATGCCGGACAGGTGGCATTTCCGGGCGGGCGGATCGATGCCGCTGATGAAAGCCCGGTTGCCGCGGCCTTGCGCGAGACCGAAGAGGAGACGGGAATCGCCCGGCATTTCGTCGAGCCAGTGGGTTATCTCGATACCTACCTGACCGGCACCAGTTACCGAATCGTGCCAGTCGTCGGGTTGTTGCGGCACGGTTTCACGGTGACGCCACATGCCGGTGAAGTGGCCGATGTCTTCGAAGTGCCGCTGTCGTTTCTGATGAACCCGGACCATCACGAACGGCACTCGCGGGAATGGCAGGGCAAGGAACGCTTCTTCTACGCCATGCCCTATGAGGGCCGCTACATCTGGGGCGCCACGGCCGGCATGATCCGCAATCTCTTTACTTTGGTTTATGGTGGATCATGAGCGGGCTTCCCTCGCTGTCGCGCGCTACGTGGTTGAAGGCGCCATCGCTGCAACGCATCTTCCGCATCATTGCCGGGGCCGGGGGCGAAGCGCGCGTCGCGGGTGGCGCGGTGCGCAACGCACTTCTCAAGATTCCGGTGGCCGATATCGACATCGCCACGACGCTGCCGCCGGAGCGCGTGACAGCGGTTTGTGTCGCGGCGGGATTGACGGTGCATCCAACCGGCATCGCGCATGGCACGGTGACGGTGGTCAGCGATCATCATCCTTACGAAGTGACGACGCTGCGCCATGATGTCGAAACCGATGGCCGCCGCGCCAGGGTGAAATTCACCGATGACTGGCAGGCCGACGCCATGCGCCGCGACTTCACGATGAACGCCATGTATTGTGATGCGCGTGGGAAAATATACGACTTTACAAATGGTTATCGCGATGTTCTGAGAAACAGAATCAGCTTCGCCGGAAGCGCTTCCAAGCGCATCACGGAAGATTATCTCAGGGTGCTGCGCTTCTTCCGCTTTCACGCGCAATTCGGCAAAGGCACGCCCGACAAGACCGGTCTTGCGGCCTGCATCCGTCATCGCAAGGGGTTGGACGGGTTGTCGGCAGAACGCATCCGGCAGGAGATGTTCAAGCTCTTGGCAGCACGAGATGCCGTGGCAACGCTCAAGCTGATGGCCAAGGCCTCCATCCTCGCGCATCTTCTTCCGTATACGGAGGATTGGCGCGCGATATCGCGGCTGCCGCCCGATCCGCTGCTGCGGCTGGCGGTGCTTTGTGCGGAGCCCCTGGCCTTGCAGGAGCGCTGGCGGCTGTCCAACGCCGAGGCAAAGCGGCTCGAAGCGATGACCTCGCAGATGCCGCCTGCGCCGTCGCTGCGCCCGAAGGAGCAAAAGGTTGTTCTCTATCACCTGGGGCCTGAGGCCTGGCGCGATCTGGTGCATCTCGGCTGGGCGCGGTCAAAGGCCAGCCTCGACGATCCGGCGTGGAAGCGGCTGCTGAAACTCCCCGAGCGCTGGCCGGTTCCCATCCTGCCGGTCACCGGCCGCGATTTGATCGCCGCCGGATTGAAGCCCGGGCCGGAACTGGGCGCCACGTTGAAGCGGCTTGAGGACTGGTGGGTGGCGTCTGATTTCAAATCCGATAAGGTCGAGCTGTTGCAGCGGTTGAGATAGGGAGCAGAACATGGCCGATATTCTGGTGATGAAGACCAAGGGCAAGTC
>JANPCS010000071.1:0-3758 GCA_031431065.1 Hyphomicrobiales bacterium
CCACTTGCGGCCGGCCATCCACCAGCACGCCGAGGTCGGTGGTGGTGCCGCCCATGTCGGACATGATGAAGTCCCTGGCGCCGCACAGCCACGCGGCACCCACCAGGCTGGCGGCGGGACCGGACAGCACCGTCTCGATGGGCCGCAGCGCCACCTTGCCGGCAAGTGCCAGCGTGCCATCGCCCTTGACGATCATCAGTGGGCAGACGATTCCGAGTTCCGCCATCGACCGGCGCACCGCCGAAATCAGCATCGCCACCCGGCTGATCAGCCTGGCGTTGAGTACCGCCGTCAGCGCCCGGCGCGGCGCGTCCAAGGCCGAAGTCAGTTCGGTGGACAGTGTCGCCGGCTTGCCGGTCAGCCTTGTCACTCTTTCGCCGGCCCGGAGTTCATGCGCCGGATTGCGCACCGCGAATGATGAGGCAATGGCGAAAGCATCGACCGGCATCGCCTGAACCGCGGCTTCGAGAGCCACCATATCCAGCGGCCTCACTTCATCGCCGCCATGATCGTGGCCGCCCGCGATGATGGCGATCGGCATCCCCGGAAACGCCTTGGCAATGCCGGTGCGCTCCGCCATCGCCAGATCGAAGCCGATCAAAATGACACCCACCGCACTGCCATGCCCCTCGACCACGGCATTGGTGGCGAGTGTGGTGGAAACCGAAACAAGCGCGATGTTCCCGGGCTTCAAACCCTCAGGCAATCGCGCAATCGCCGCCTGGATCGCCCCCGAAACGCCAATCGACAAATCGCCCTTGGTGGTGATCGCTTTCGCCGAGGCCACCACCTTGTGGCCCTCCGCTTCGATGACCGCGGCGTCCGTATAGGTGCCGCCGGTATCGACGCCGATCAGATAGGTCGGGCTCGTCATCGCGAACGCATTCCTAAATAGCCCCTCCCCCTCGTGGGGAGGGGTTGGGGTGGGGGGTGGTTGGCGTCTCGACTCGCGGACCCCCACCCCTGCCCCTCCCCACAAGGGGGAGGGAAGAATCAGTTGCCGCCTCGGCCACCGCAATTGCCGTCATGTTGACGACCCCGCGCGAGGTCACCGACTCGGTCAGAATATGAGCGGGTGCCGCTGCACCCAACAGGATGGGTCCCACAGGCAGCGCCTCGCCGAAGACCTTGACGATCTGATAGGCGACATTGGCCGACGACAGGTCCGGCATCACCAGCAGATTGGCTTCGCCTTTCAGTGTCGAGGACGGCAGCTTGCGCAAGCGCACAGCCTCGATCAGCGCAGAATCGGCTTGCATCTCGCCATCGATTTCAAGTGCCGGCGCCCGCTCGCGGATGAGGTCCAGAGCCTTGCGCATCTTCAGCGACGACGGCGTGTCGTAATCGCCGAAATCCGAATGCGCCACCAGCGCCACCTTGGGCGCAATGCCGAAGCGCTGCACGTGCGCGGCGCACATCAGCACCGTGTCGGCTATGGCTTCCGCCGAGGGCTCGGCCTGCACATGCGTATCGGCAAGGAACACGATACCGCGCGAAGTGATCATCAGGCTCATCGCCGCAAACGCGCGCACCCCCGGCGCCAGCCCGATAATATCGCGGATATGGCGCAGCTTGGCGCGGTAGCGGCCTTCCAACCCGCAGATCATCGCATCCGCCTCGCCGCGCCGCAGCGCGATCGCCGCGATTGCTGTCGTCGATGTGCGCACCAGGGTTCGCGCCGCATCGGGCGTGATGCCGCGCCGCCCGGCAATCTCGACATAGCTCGCCACATAATCGCGATAGCGCGGATCGTCATCCGGATTGACGATATCGAAATCCTTAGCTGGCCTGATCGACAATCCATAGCGTTTGAGCCGCGTCTCGATCACCGCCGGCCGGCCGATGAGGATGGGCTTGGCGATCCCTTCTTCGATCACCACTTCAGCGGCCCTCATCACCCGCTCGTCCTCGCCATCGGCATAGATGACGCGCTTCGGGCTTTTACGCGCCGCCGCGAAAATCTGCCGCATGACAAAGCCCGAACGGAAAACAAACCGTTGCAATTTCTCGGCATAGGCTTCGAGATCGGCGATGGGCCGCGTCGCCACGCCAGACTCGATCGCCGCCTTGGCAACGGCCGGCGCCACGCGCAGGATGAGACGCGGATCGAACGGCGCCGGAATAAGCGAGTCCTTGCCGAACAGCCGGGTCTCGCCGCCATAGGCCTTCGCCACCACATCCGACGGCGCCTCGCGCGCCAGCCCGGCGATGGCATTGACCGCCGCCTGCTTCATCGCCTCGTTGATGGCCGACGCGCCGACATCGAGCGCGCCCCGGAAGATATAAGGAAAGCACAGCACGTTATTTACTTGGTTTGGATAGTCCGAGCGCCCGGTGCAGATCATCGCATCGGGGCGGATGGCGAACGCCTCCTCCGGCATGATTTCGGGGTTCGGATTGGCCAGCGCCAGGATGAGTGGATCTGGCGCCATGGCTGTCACCATCCCGGGCTTCAACACGCCACCCGCCGACAGGCCGAGAAAAATATCGGCGCCAGCCATGATGTCGGCGAGTTTCCGCGCCTCAGTCTCCTGCGCGAACACATCTTTCCAGCGGTCCATGAGCTTTTCGCGGCCCTTGTAAACCACGCCTTCGAGATCGCTGACCCAGATGTTCTCGAGAGAAGCACCGAGGCTCACCAGCTGATTGAGACAGGCCAGTGCGGCGGCACCTGCTCCCGATGCGACGATCTTGACCTTGGAAATGTCCTTGCCCGCCAGCATCAGCGCATTGGTGACGGCAGCGCCCACAATCACCGCCGTGCCATGCTGGTCGTCGTGGAACACCGGAATGTTCATGCGTTCGCGCAACTGCCGCTCGATCTCGAAACATTCCGGCGCCTTGATATCCTCGAGATTGATCCCACCGAAGGTTGGTTCAAGGGCGGCCACCGTGTTGACGAAGCCTTCGACGTCATATTGCGCCACCTCGATATCGAAAACGTCGATATCGGCGAATTTCTTGAACAGCACCGCCTTGCCCTCCATCACCGGCTTCGCCGCCAAGGGCCCGATATTGCCGAGCCCCAGCACCGCCGTGCCATTGGTGATGACGCCAACCAGATTGGCCCGCGCGGTATATTTGGAAACCAGCGCCGGATCGGCATGGATCGCTTCCGAGACGGCGGCAACACCCGGCGAATAGGCCAGCGCCATGTCGCGCTGATTGCCCAGCGGCTTGGTGGCCCGTATCTCAAGTTTACCGGGCCTGGGCTCCGCGTGATAAAACAGCGCGCCCGACTTGAGGTCGCTCGAAATCGGCGATGACATGGGGATTTCCCTCCAGACCCGCCATAGACCCGCTTTTGCCCCGATTTGCAACAACCGGCACCCGGCCAATCAGCTATCTGCGGACTGCTTCGATCGCCAGTTTGACCCTTCAGGCTGTTTGCCCCATATTGGCGGCATGGACTATGCTGAAATCATCACCTTCGATCCAGCCCGCCGCTCCGGTAAACCCTGTATCCGCAACACGCGGATTACGGTTTACGATGTTCTCGATTATCTGGCATCCGGCATGAGTGAAGCTGAAATCACCCGCGACTTCCCGGAATTGTCGCAGGACGATATTCGAACCTGTGAAGACTGGCCGATAGCAATGCGTCCTCGCCCAGCGCCAGCGGGGAGAGCGACTATCTTGATTGTCAAGTTGCATGATTGAATTCTTTTCGCGCGTCGCGTGCTTTGGCATTGAGTTGGACGAGGAGTTTTCTGGCGACGGCGATGCGGATGACCATTGCTTGTTTTCCCGCGGCTTTC
>JANPCS010000072.1:0-8991 GCA_031431065.1 Hyphomicrobiales bacterium
GGCCACGCGGTCCACCGCTTTGGCGAACTCGGAGGCGTCCACTTCAAGGCGTCGGGTGTTGCCCATCGGGATCACGCGGGTGTAATCCGGGAAAGTGCCGTCAATGACTTTCGAGGTGAGCGTAATGGCGGGCGTGGCAAAGCGCACTTTGGTTTCCGATACCGAAACGGCGATGATCGCGGCATCGTCATCCAGCAATTTTCTCAATTCATTCACAGTCTTGCGAGGCACGATCACGCCGGGCATGCCCTTGGCGCCGTCCGGCCTGGCAATCTGGGCTTGTGCCAGCCGATGGCCATCGGTCGCCACGGCGCGCAGCAGGTTGCCGGCGGTAACCTCATGGAAATAGATGCCATTGAGGTAATAGCGCGTCTCCTCGGTCGAAATCGCAAACCGCGTCTTCTCGATCAGGCCTTTCAGGTCGCTGGCCGCCACTTCGAAGCGGTTAGGGAATTCACCCGCCGCCAGGTCGGGGAAATCCTCATGCGGCAGCGCTTGCAGCGCAAAGCGTGACTTGCCAGCGAAAATCGCCACGCGCTGGCCATCGCCCGCCTGGTCGAGTTCGAGCTGCGCGCCGTCCGGCAGTTTCCGGACAATGTCATAAAGCATATGGGCCGGCACGGTGGTGGCGCCGCTCTGGCCCACTTCGGCCGCAACGCTCTCGACGATTTCGAGGTCAAGATCGGTGGCGGTCAGCTTCAAGAGCCCATCGCCCGCCTGCAACAGCACGTTGGACAGGATGGGGATGGTGTTGCGCCGCTCGACGACACTCTGGACATGGGTCAAAGCCTTTAAAAAGGCTGACCTTTCGATCGTCACGCGCATTCAGAAACACCCCTTGACCTGGTTTTCCGGCCTGGAAGCCGGGCCGGAGACATTGGCGCGATTGATAGTGTCTTTCAAGCCCCGAGACAGGTTATTCACACCTGCGGAAAAAATTGCGGTCCATCACCCGCGTTCACAATTTTGTGTTGCCTGAAACTTAGTGGGGGCCAGACATCGTTTCCTCCTCAGCCGGACCTGAACAGCAACCCCCAACCGGCACTGAAACTTGAGAGGAACCCCATGGCAACCCGTCCGAAATCTATACTCACAGCCTTCAAGCTGGCGCTGATGGCCTCGCTTGTCTGGCAGGCAACCCCAGTCACCACCGCCCAGGCTTCGAGCCACCGCGAGGCCCTCGCGATCCTCAACGAACCCTGCGCGGACAACACCGACACCTATGCCTGGGTCAAGCCCGGAAACCACGACAAGCTCTACCTGATCATGAACTTCAATCCGCTGCACGAGCCGGGCCAGGGCAACCAGGGACTTCGGGCTTGCAACGGCTATATGTATCAGTTCCATGTCGGCATCGGCAAAAACCTCAGGGACCGCGTGGTTTATCGCGTCCAGTTCAAGAACAGACTGACGCCCGAAGCCGCGCCAACCGCCAGCGATCCGCTGGGCGGCGGCAACGAGCTGCTGTGGCAGTTGACCGGCGGCACCGAGAAGATGTCGGTTGAAAGGATCGTGACGCCGGCCGGTGGAGGTACCCCGGTTATCAAGGAGTTGGGAAGAAACCTCGACGTGCTACCGAACAACCATGGCCCACAGACCGACCGGCTGGTCTATGGCCTCGGACCGTTCCAAGGGTATGGTTCAGGCAATCCCGACAGCCGCGAATTGGGTCTCTATGATCGGACGTTCGCCGACAGTTACATCCACACTTTGACGGGCGGCGCGCGGATTATCGCCGGACAGTTCGACGATCCCTATCAACTCGACGAAAAGGGCATTTTCGACCTGGTCAATCTGGGTAGCGCCGACCTTGGCGGAATTCCCGGTGCCCGCGACACACCGATCGAGGATGTGTTTACCGGGTTCAATGTGTTCTCGATCGCACTTGAGGTTCCGATAACCGATATCTTCCCGAACGGCATTCCGCACAACGGCGTGCTCGATGTCGAATCGACCAACAGCTTGCTGCGCATCCACACCAGCATTCTCCGCCGGGAAACGCAGACCGTCGATGCGACCAACATCATCACCGGACTGAAGGGATCGGGCAAATTTGTTCAGGTCGGCCGCAATGGGCTGCCATTGTTCAATGCCGGCCTGGTGGGCACACAGCGTCAAACGAAGTATTTGCGCTCCGACCCCAGCAAGGACGTCTCGAATTTCGGCGCCGACATTCTGAACCCGGTGCTGGTACGTGACGCGGACGCGTTGGGACTCTACACCGCACTGGGCGTTCCGCCCGCTACGGTGGCGACTCTCAAAACCGGCCGCACCGACATCATCAACGCCATCAACCTCGGCCGCCCGATCCCGGTCGCCGATGGTTTCACCGGCGATGTGATCACGCTCGATGCCGCCGTCAATTCGCAGTTTCCGAATGGCCGGCGCCTGGGTGGCGGCAGCGCACCGAACCGCCATCAGGTCAACGTCAATAGCGTGCTCATCAGCTTGATTGTCGCGGGCGATCCGGCCGCCGGGCTCGCCAAGGGCATCGAAGTGAACGACAAGAACTTCCTCAACCGCTTCCCATTCCTGTCGCTCGCCCACCAGGGCCTTCTGCAAGGGCACGGCGGCATCAACGTGCCGACCGAGCCGGACATTCCGGCGCCATGACACACCTGAGGCCGGGCGATCCTTCACGGACCGTCCGGCCTCAAGCCTTAGTCGAACCCCCGCAGTCAGGAGGCGGATAATTTATCGCCGCAATAACATGTACAAACTTAGCATGATTTCCTGGCTGTTCGTCCTGGCGCCAATGCTGCCAGCGTCAGCCCTTGCGGCACCGTTCGTCCCCGGTGAAGACGCGCAAGTGCTCGAGCGCCTCGCAGATCGCAGCGCGGTGGAGTATCGCGATGTCAATAATCTTCGCGCCCTGGCGGCCGCCGATCCAGGCAACGTCGATGCCGCCGTGTCGCTCGCCGATGCGTATTACCGGATTTCCCGCCGCGAGGGCGATCCACGATATCTGGGTTATGCGCAAGCCGCGCTGACGCCCTGGTGGACGGATGCCGATGCGCCCACCGCGGTGCTTGTCACGCGCGCCACACTGCTGCAGAGCAGCCACGAATTCCCGCGCGCCCTGGCCGATCTCGGCAAGGCGATCGCGCGCGACCCCAACAATGCCCGGGCGGTCCTGGTGCGCGCCACCGTTCATACCGTGGTGGGAAAATTCGACGATGCCGAAGCGGACTGCAGACGGCTACTGGGACTGACAAAGGATCTCTATGTTCTGCTGTGCGCCGCCAGTGTCGATGCCGTCACTGGCAAGGCGAAACCGGCAAGGACCGCTCTGCAGCGATGGCTTTCGGCGGTGCCGGACATGGCCCCCGAAGACCGCTCATGGATCGAGTCGGTGCTGGGCGAAATCGCGCAGCGATTGGGCGATTCCTCCGCCGAAACGCATTTCCGCGCCGCGCTGGCCGCCGACCCCGCCGATCTTTACACGGTGGGTGCTTATGCCGACTGGCTGCTCGAAAATAACCGCGCCGCCGACGTCCTGCCGCTCGTCGGAGACAAGCAGCGCGTCGACGGCCTGCTGTTGCGGCTGGCGCTTGCCCAGTCGGCCTTAAGCCTGCCCGAAGTGGAAGCGACCGTTTCGGCACTGCGGGCGCGCTTCGATGCCAGCCGCTTGCGCGGCGACACGGTTCACCGGCGCGAAGAGGCGCGGTTTCAACTGCAGCTCAACGGCGACGCCCCGGCGGCATTGCGTCTGGCCCGCGACAATTGGAATGTGCAGCGCGAGCCAGCCGACTTGCGTATTCTTGCCGAAGCGGCGCGAGCCTCAGGCGATGCCGCGGCGAAGGACACGGTTCGCCAGTGGCTGGCAGCGACTGGGCTTGAGTATGGATCGGTAGCGGAGTTGGTGAAATGACGTCGACCGGCGCGCGCGCCCTCGTCTTGGCGTTGCTTTTTGTCCTGATGTATGGCGTGGCGGAAGCCCACAAACCTTCGGACAGCTATCTCAAGATCAACGTTGACGGCGCTACGATCAACGGCCAGTGGGACATTGCTCTACGCGATCTCGACTTTGCCATCGGCCTCGACAGCAATCAGGACTATGCAATTACCTGGGGCGAGGTGAAGTCGAAACATGAGGAAATCGCCGCCTATGCGCTGTCCCGGCTGACATTAGGGCCCGCTGGGGCACCTTGCGTGCCAGTGCTGGGCGGGCAACTCATCGACAATCACAGCGACGGCGCCTATGCGGTCTTAAGATTTACCGCCGCTTGCCCAGCAGAGCCGGCCAATCTCGACATAAGTTATCGGCTGTTTTTCGATATCGACCCCCAGCACCGGGGATTGCTCAATTTGAGTTCGAGGGGCGGAACACAAACCGGTATCCTGAGCGCCGATACGCCCGCCCAGCAGTTCCCGCTGAGCGCGCAGTCGAAATTGGCTCAGTTTGCCGACTACATCGCGGACGGCATTCTGCATATCTGGTCGGGATTCGATCATATTCTATTCCTGCTGTCGTTGCTCTTGCCGGCGGTTCTCGTACGATCGGCGGTATCCGGCCGGGCGTGGACCGGATCGCCGAACTTCAGTACGGCGTTCCGGGAGGTGTTCAAGGTGGTCACCGCCTTCACCGTGGCGCACTCGGTTACGCTATCGCTGGCCGTGTTCGGCGTGGTCAGCCTGCCATCGCGCCTGGTTGAGTCGGCGATCGCCCTCTCGGTGGTGCTGTGCGCCCTTAACAATATCTTTCCGGTCGTCCGTGGCGGCCGCTGGATCATCGCCTTCGGCTTCGGCCTGATACACGGATTCGGTTTCGCCAGCGTGCTGATCGATCTGGGTCTGCCGAAAGCATCGCTGCTGCTGGCACTCGTGGCCTTCAATCTTGGCGTAGAAGTGGGTCAGCTGGCAATTGTCGCGGTGTTCTTACCGCTGGCCTACGCACTCAGCAGCACCGTCTTCTACCGGCGCGCGCTTCTTATAGGAGGTTCTTCCGTGGTGGCGGTGATCGCCACGCTGTGGTTTGCCCAGCGCGCCTTCAACATCGTTCTGGTGCCGGGACTCGGTTCCTGAGGAGACCACGGCGAATAACGGCTTCGCCACGTCACACTGGTTCGCGAGATGTTGAAAGGGCGGCGCTCTGGCGAAGCCCGTCAGCCCTGTTCGACGAGGCGAATCAGAAGCGCCACCTCGCGCGCCAGCTTGTCGTCGGTCTTCACCAGTTCCTCGATCTTGCGCACGGCGTGCAGAACGGTCGAATGATCGCGGCCGCCAAAGCGCCGGCCGATCTCGGGCAGCGAGCGGGCCGTCATCTTTTTCGCCAGGTACATGCCGATCTGGCGCGGCACCACGACACTGCGCGCCCGGCGCGGCGACAACAGGTCGGTGCGGCCGACGTTGAAGTGGCGGCCGATGATCTTCAGGATGTCGTCGATCTTGATGCGCGAGCCATCGGGATTGGCCTGCATGTCGCGCAGCACCAGGGATGCGAGATCGAGCGTCACTGCCGCCTGGTTGAACTGCTGATAGGCAGCGATACGGTTCAAGGCGCCTTCCAGCTCGCGCCCCGAGCCGGTCACCCGGTTGGCGATGAATTCGAGGACGTCGTCGGGCACCACGACAGCCGGATCGCGCTTCACCATCAGGACGTAACGGCTCATCAGAATGCGGCGCCGGGTTTCGAGATCGGGCAGTTCGATATCGACGACCAGTCCGCCCATCAGGCGCGAGCGCATGCGCTGGTCGATCGCATCCAGCTGGACCGGCGGCACATCGGCGGCGACGATCACCTGGCGGCGCTGATCGACCAGCGAATTGAAGGCGTGGCAGAATTCCTGCTGCATGGTCTTGCCCTGCAGGAACTGGAAGTCGTCGATCAGCAACACGTCGACGGCGGCAAACTGATCCTTGAAGGAGATCGTATCCTTCTGGCGCAGCGCCATGACGAAGTTGATCATGAAACGTTCGGCGGTGAGAAACATCACCTTGCGGTCGGGCCGCCGCTCGCGGATGCGGTGCGCCACCGCCGACAAGAGATGCGTCTTGCCGAGGCCGGCAGCGGCATGGACGAAGAGCGGATTGAAACTGATTGCGGCACCTTGCGCGGCATCGGCGACGCGGCACATGGCAGCATGGGCCAGTTGGTTCGAAGGTCCGACGACAAAGCTGTCAAAACTCTGGTTGGGGTCGAGCGACAAGGCGCGGTCGGAACTCATGCCCGGAGACGAGGAAGCAACAGGAGCCACCAATGCTGCTGCTTGCGGCGGCTGCGGGGCGCGCGGTTCATGAGGCTCGGCCGTAGAGCGTGGCGGCGCCATCCCGCGGGTCCGGACCCGTACCTGCACGGCATCGAGCTCGCCCAGTTCGGCGGCGCCGATTTTCTGCAGCTTCGAGAGATAATGCGTCTCGATCCAGGATTTGAGGAAACGGGTCGGCACCGACACCGTCAGGCGCGCCTCGCTCAGGTCCTCGATCTCCATGCGGGCGAACCATGAGGAGTAGAGATCCTCGCCCAGTTCGGCGCGCAACCTTTGGATTACGCGGTCCCATTTGGATTTGGCGTCGATTGTCGTCGTCATATGTTCACCGCATCTTGCCTTGGCGCCGTCCTCTAGCGCGCACTAACCCGCAGCGCTTCCGCTTGCCGGAACCGCCTCAACGTCTCATCTGATTGCGGTCGCTAAACCGCAGCCGGACGCCGGCTTGATGCTGTGTTTGTGAACCTGCCCATCATTTGCCCCTGCCGCACTTCCCCGTTTTCTTGCTGTCGCATTCTCACAGCTTCGCCCCTTGAGCGATCGTTGAACACAATAGGTTTCCCGCTGGGCAACGCGCCCAACACCGTCAATTCTGCCTGATAGACGGAATTCCGAGTCTTGCCCCTTTCCCAGGTTCCGCCGTTACGCCGTGGCGCTAGAGGCCATCGGCCCGTCCACGAACAGGAACTTACAAAAGCGCGCGGCGGGGAGGCAACCTGATTCACGAGTCGCTCCGTACACGGAGTCGACCGGCTGGATTTCCGGCCGCGGAGCGATGTTGGAATTGCGACACAATTATATGAATTTGTTGAGTTTTAGCATGAAGACAACGTCGGGCTCACCGGCCGGCCGGCATACGTAATTCGTCCCATGCGAAGAATTTGGCCATGTGGTAAATATTGCCAATTACCGGAATGGTTTCGGGACTATCAGCAAACAATTGAATCTAATGATAAATTCCTGCGCGAGACAATCCGTCCGCTGACAAACAAAAACGCCGGATCATTCGATCCGGCGTTCAAGAGTTGCACAGTCTGTGGATATTTCAGGTCAGGCCTTGATGGCTTTCACCCGCGCGGCAAGCCGCGAAACCTTGCGCGAGGCGGTGTTCTTGTGCAGCACGCCTTTCTGGGCGCCACGCATCAATTCCGGCTGGGCAACCTGGAAGGCGGTCTCGGCACCCGCCTTGTCGCCGGAGGCAATCGCCTCCTCAAGCTTGCGCACAAAGGTGCGGATGCGGCTGACGCGGTTCTTGTTGATCTCGGTGCGGCGGGCGGAGACGCGGGTAGCCTTCTTCGCCGATTTGGTATTGGCCATAAAGCTTTGGTCCTGCTTGACTGAAACGCGGATGATGGGCCTTCAAGTGCAAAAAACCGCATGCCACATGGCAGGCGGCCCGCCTTCCCGGCCCATCGGGATGGCGGGCTTATAGTGAGGACGGGCCCTGCCGTCAATTGTCTTGTGGAAGCATCAGGCGGATCACGGCTTTTCCCATTTCCGGCTCTTTTCCGAACGGAAGAAGGCGTCGATGATCTTCATGTTCTGGATGGCATCCTCTACACCCCAGGTTGGCGCCTTGTTCTTGCGGATGGCGCGGCCGAAGGCTTCGGCCTGAAGCTGGTACTGGTCGGAGACCGGAAGCTCGGTCCACTCGCCCTCGTTCATCGCCATGCCCTGGACGAAGTAGCGGTTGGGCGTGTCGGGTGGCGCGTTGAAGGGGATTTCGATCTCGATCCGGCCCTTGGTGCCCATGATGTTCACCCGCTGATAAGGTGCCAGCTGCGTGGAGATGGTGAAGGAGAGATGGCGTCCTTCACCGAAATCGGCGAGGCCACCAGCCAGACGGTCGGTCTTGAATTTCGGGTCACGGTCGATCGTCGCGGTAACGCGTTGCGGCTCGCCGTCGAAGATGAAGCGCGACACGGTGATCGGATAGCAGCCGATGTCGAGAAATCCGCCACCGCCGATATCGGCCATGTTGCGGACGTTCTTCGGGTCTTTCAGGAAATACGAGAACAGCACCTGGATGGCCCGCACCTCGCCGATCTTGTTCTTCTTCACAAGCTCGCGCACCGCCAGCCATTGCGCGGCATGGCGCACCATGAAGGCTTCGGCGATGAAAACGTTCGTCGGCGCCTTCTTCAGCTGCATCGCCTCTTTCGCGGTGATGGCGATGGGCTTTTCGCAGAGCACGTGCTTGCCGGCCCTTGCGGCGGCCAGCGTCAAGGGCACATGCAGGTGGTTGGGCAGCGGGTTATAGACAGCTTCGATCTCGGGGTCGGCCAGCATCTCCTCGTAGGAGCCATAGGCCTTGGCGATACCGAGCTTTCCCGCCCATTCCTGCGCCGTCTTCAACTTCCGCGACGAGATGGCGACGATCTCGATGTCCTTGCTTTTCAGCATGCCGGGCAGAACCTTGGCCACGCCGATGTTCGCCGTCGAGATAATGCCCCACTTCACAGGTTTCATGGTCTTGCCTCCCAAATTCAGGCTGGAAGTCTTAAAACGGTTTCCGCCGCAATGACAAGGCGGATCGGCGCGGACCAGTGCCGCCGCAATGCTGTTTTGCGCCGTTCGAAGGCGGAATTGCTGTCCGGAATTCGCTATCTTGACGGTGTGATGACGAAAGGCTGTAGTCTGTCGCATCGCCCGGAGATGCCCCATGCAAGCGGACACTCCGGCACAAAACAGAGGGAGAGAGCATATGAATTCGAAGTCAAATTTACTGGCGGCGGCGTTCCTGCTGGGAACCTGCCTCGCCACACCGGCAATCGCCGCTGAT
>JANPCS010000073.1:0-2617 GCA_031431065.1 Hyphomicrobiales bacterium
CCGCCGCGCTGAACGGCAAGCGCGTGGCCCTGGTGCCGATGGCCATGGGCTTCGACCTGGCGCAGGGCTGGGCCGCCTATTTGAAGCGCGAAGTTGAGGGCTGGGGCGGGGTGTTCGAGACCCGCGACCCGAATTGGTCGATCGAGGCCGGCGCCCAGGCCATCACCGATCTCATCAATGCCGAACCGCACCCGGATGTGCTGATTGTCCACGCGCCCGATCTCAACTCCTATGTGAAGCTGTTCAAGAAGGCGCAGGAGAAGGGGATATACGTGATCCTCATCGACAACCCGGCGAATTTCGCCGCCGATGCCTTCATCGGATCGGACTGGAACCGGCTGGGCCAGCTTGAAGCCGAAGCCGCCGTCAAGGCGTGCGGTCCCAATTCATCAAAGCAGTTGGGCCTCGTCCAGGGCGATCAGGTCAATTCCTCGAGCCTCTATCAATATGCCGGCATCATGAAGGTGCTCGAGAAGTATCCCGACTTCAAGGTGGTCGCCAAGCCCGACTCGAACTGGGATGCGACGACGGCCCGCAACGTGACGGCCACCATGCTGCAACAGAACCCCGACATCTGCGCCATCATCAACTTCTGGGATGGCGATGCGACCGGCACGGCCGCGGCAATCCGCGATGCCGGCAAGGAAGGCAAGATCGCGCTGGTGACGACGGGTGGCGGCGAAAAGGTCGACTGCGACAAGATCGAGTCCGGCGAATTCACCGCCGTGGTGATGACCGAGCTTGAGCGGCAGTCAAGCGACATGAACGCCCTCATCAAGTTCCTGCTGCAGTCTGGCCAGCCGGCGGGCACGTCGAAGACCTACATCTACACGCTCGAGAAAGCCTATACCAAAGCCGATCTCACGCCTAGCACCTGCTGGGACGTGAAGGCGCTGCAGGCGGCGAAGTAAGAGCCCTCATCCCCCTGTCGGGACCTTCTCCCATCCCCGGGTCAAGCCCGGGGACGGGGAGAAGGCACTTAAACTCATGCGCCTTCTCCCGCCACAGGTGGGAGAAAGTGGCCGAAGGCCGGATGAGGCCATCGCGCAATCATCCCGCATTATTGACTGGACCACCCGATGACCACCCGCGAGACCCTGCAACGCTGGCGTTACAATCTTATTCCCGATCATCTGTTCGGGGAGATATTGAGCAAGCGCTGGGCCGACAATGCCATTCCGTTCCTGGCGATGCTGGTGACGGTGATTGGTTTCGGCACCGCCATCCCAGGATTTTTCAAACCCAATTCTCTGGTCGAATCGACCCGGCAGCTGGGCGAGTTCTCGATTGTCGTCACCGGGCTTACCGTCGTCATGCTGGCGGGCGGCATCGATCTTTCGGTGAGCAGCATCTTCGCGCTGGCGGCCTTTGCCGCCGTTTCGGGCCTGTTCATTCTCGATCTGCCGGTGTGGGCCTGCCTTCTGGCAGCACTTGCCACCGGTGCTGTATGTGGTGCCATCAACGGCTATCTCATCGGCTACATGCGGCTGCGTGCCTTCCTGACGACGCTGGTGACGCTGGTGATCGGGCGCGCCATCTACGACATCCTGATCATCAACTTCGCCGCCGAAGTGCAGCAGTCCGATATCACATCGGAAGTGTGGGACTTCATCGGCGACGGCAAGATACTCGGTATCTCGATCAGCGTCCTCACGGCGGTAGTGATCGCCATCATCGCCCACATCGCATTGACGCGGTCGCGGCCCGGATGGCACATCCTGGCGGTCGGCGGCTCCAGGCGGTCAGCGCATAATTCCGGCATCAAGGTCCGCCAGACGGTCTTCATGTCCTATGTGATCTCCGGCCTCTGCGCCGGGTTGGCGGGCTTTCTCATTGCCTGCCGCTTGAGTGGAGCGGGACCGGGCACTGGGTTGAACCTGGAAATTCTCGCCATCACCGCGGCCGTGGTTGGCGGCAATTCGCTGGGGGGCGGGCGCGGCTCGGTGGCCAAGGCGATCATGGGCGCCATCATCGTGCTGGTGATGAACAATGGCTTGATCCGCCTGGGCTATGGCACGGGTACCAACCAGATGGTGTTGGGACTGATGCTGGCCGCCGCCGTCACCATCGACATCCGCTGGCTGAAAAACCGCCACAAGGTTCTGGACGAAGTCTATGTGACGCCGATCTATCACAAATTGGGCGAGACGCAATCGGCGCTGCCGGGATCGCCATCACCCTATGCCCTCAACAACCGCATCGCGCAGACCGAGTATATCGGGCTTGATGAACTCGAAGGGCCCGAAGACGTCATCCTCGACCGCGACGATCATCTTTATTGCGGCACGCGGCATGGCGAGATCGTGCGGTTTCTTGCACCCGGCTACAAGCGCTCGGAGGTCTTCGCGCATATCGGCGGATTTCCATTGGGGCTGGCGTTCGACGCGCAGGGAACTTTGCTTACTTGCGTCGGCGCCATGGGCCTCTACAGCGTATCGCCGAAGGGCGAGGTGAAGCAACTGTCAGCCGAGACGAGCCGGTCCTATACGTCGATTGTCGATGACGCGCGGCTGCGCGATCCCAATGACCTCGATGTCGGGCCGGACGGCAAAATCTATTTCACCGACTCGACGACGCGCTATGACGCGCATGACTGGGCCATCGACTCGATCGAGGG
>JANPCS010000074.1:0-2400 GCA_031431065.1 Hyphomicrobiales bacterium
GGTTGTTCCCGTCACCGTGTTGAAGGTCGATTATTGTCAGGTCGTCGCGCAAAAGACGAATGACAAGGATGGGTATACTGCCCTGCAGCTTGGTGCTGGCGTCCCGAAGATCAAGCGGCTGACGAAAGCCGAACGTGGTCACTTTGCCGTGGCCAAAGTCGAGCCGAAGCGGAAACTCAAGGAGTTTCGCGTGTCGCCGGATAACGTCATTCCGGTTGGCGCCGAGATTACGGTTGACCACTTTGTGGCCGGCCAGTTCGTCGATGTGACTGCGACATCGATGGGCAAGGGCTTCGCCGGTGGCATGAAACGCTGGAACTTCAAGGGTCTTCGCGCCACGCACGGCGTGTCGGTCAGCCACCGTTCCATTGGTTCAACGGGCAACCGTCAGGACCCCGGCAAGGTGTTCAAGAACAAGAAGATGCCGGGCCACATGGGCGCGGAGACGGTGACGACACAAAATATCGTCGTGGTCAAAACCGATGCCGGCCGTGGACTGATCCTGGTCAAGGGCTCGGTTCCGGGGGTCAAGGGTGCGTGGGTGTCGGTGCGTGACGCGGTGAAGCGCAAGCTTCCCGATGGCGCTCCGAAGCCGGGCGCATTCAAGATGCCGGACGCCGCTCAGGCCCCGGCAGCAGAGTAAGGATTGACGGACATGAAAGCCGACATTCAAACCATCGAGGCGAAAGCGGCCGGGAGCATCGAGCTCGCCGATCACATTTTCGGACTCGAACCGCGCAGCGACATCATCCACCGGGTGATCCAGTGGCAGTTGAACAAACGCCAGCAGGGCACTCACCAGGCGAAGTCGCGCAGCGAGATCAGCCGCACCACCAAGAAGCTCGGCCCCCAGAAGGGTTCGGGCGGCGCCCGCCACGGCTCACGCAAGGCCGGCATTTTCGTTGGCGGCGGCAAGGCTTTTGGCCCCCGTTCGCGCAGCCATGAAACCGCGCTGAACAAGAAGGTCCGTGCACTGGGCCTCCGCCATGCCATCTCGAGCAAGGTCAAGGCATCCTCGTTGATCATTATCGACAAGGCCGATTGCGACGGCAAGACCAAGACGCTGATCAAGGCCTTCGAACAGTTGGGCCTGGTCAACGCGCTGATCATCGACGGCGCGGCTGTGAACGACGGTTTCGCCAAGGCGGCCCGCAACATCCCGAACATCGATGTCCTGCCGATCCAGGGCATCAATGTTTACGACATCCTCCGCCGCAAGAAGCTGGTGCTGACCAAGGCGGCCGTTGAAGCGCTGGAGGCGCGATTCAAGTGAGCAAGGAACACTATTACGACATCATCAAGAGCCCGGTGATCACCGAAAAGGGTACGCTAGTCTCGGAACAGAACCAGATTGTCTTCACCGTGGCGCGTTCCGCCACGAAGCCTGAAATCAAGAAGGCCGTCGAAGGCCTCTTCGGCGTCAAGGTGAAGGCGGTCAACACGCTGATCCGCAAGGGCAAGCAGCGCCGCTTCAAGGGACAGCTGGCAATATTGAGCGACGTGAAACGAGCCTATGTCACCCTCGAAGAGGGACAGCGGCTCGATGTGACGACCGGCCTCTGAGTGGTGAGATAGAAAAATGGCACTCAAAACATTCAATCCGACCAGTGCTGGCCGCCGCCATCTGATCCAGGTGGACCGCAGCCAACTGTGGAAGGGCAAGCCCGTGAAGGCGCTTGTCGAAGGCATTTCGCGCAACGGCGGACGCGGCAACACCGGCCGCATCACCACGCGAGGCCAAGGCGGCGGTCACAAACAGTCCTATCGTCTCGTCGACTTCCGCCGCACCAAGTTCGATGTGGCGGCAGTGGTGGAGCGCCTCGAGTACGATCCGAACCGCACGGCGTTTATCGCGCTCATTAAATACGCCGATGGCGAATTGTCCTATATCCTGGCGCCGCAGCGTCTGGCGGTTGGCGACAGTGTCATCGCCGGCAAGTCGGTTGACGTGAAGCCCGGCAATGCCATGCCGCTGGGCGCGATCCCGGTGGGCACCATTGTCCACAACGTCGAGACCAAGCCCGGCAAGGGCGGCACGCTCGCCCGTTCGGCAGGCACCTACGCCATGGTGGCCGGCCGCGATCAGGGCTTTGTGCTCCTCAAGTTGAAGTCGGGTGAAACCCGCATGGTCGACTCGGCCTGCATGGGCTCGATCGGCGCGGTATCGAACCCCGATCACATGAACGAAGTGGTCGGCAAGGCCGGCCGCTCGCGCTGGAAAAACAAGCGCCCGATCTCGCGCGGCATCGCCCGTAACCCGGTCGATCATCCGAACGGCGGACGCACCAACGGCGGCAAGCACTGGGCAACACCCTGGGGCAAGCCGACGAAAGGCTCCAAGACCCGCGGCAACAAGCGGACTGACAAGTTCATTGTTCGCTCGCGCCACGACCGCAAGAA
>JANPCS010000075.1:0-8886 GCA_031431065.1 Hyphomicrobiales bacterium
CCAGATCCCCGAGTACCAACTTGTCAACAAGGGCATGAGCCTTGCGGCGTTCAAGTTCATTTACTGGTGGGAGTGGTCGCATCGCTTTCTCGGGCGTATCGCCGGTCTCGCCTTCGCGCTGCCGCTGGCCTATTTCCTGGCGACCGGCAGCCTGAGCCTCAAGACAACGTTCCGTTGCCTGCTGCTGCTACTGCTGGGCGGCCTGCAAGGCGCGCTGGGCTGGTACATGGTGTCGTCCGGCCTCGTTGACCGCGTCGATGTCAGCCAATACCGGCTCGCGGCTCACTTGACTATGGCGGCGGTGATTTTTGCCGCCATTCTGTGGGTTGCCTTTGGCTTGGACAACAGCCGCCGTGCACCGGAAAACGGCCGCCATCGGACGGCGCTCATAATTGTCCTGCTCATTCTCGTGCAAGTGGCGGCTGGAGGATTCGTCGCCGGGCTTGATGCCGGAATGGGCTACAATACCTGGCCGTTGATGGATGGCCAGATTGTGCCTGACGGCCTGTTCGTGGCTAAGCCATGGTGGCGCAATCTGTTCGAGAATGCCATGATGGTTCAGTTCAATCATCGGCTTCTGGCCTATGTGATTGCCATCGTCATCACAGGATACGCTTACATTGTTCAGAGCCGCAGTGCGGGATTGTTGCTTGTAGCGCTCGTTGTCCAAGTAACCCTCGGCATATGGACTCTGCTTTGGCAGGTACCCTTGTGGCTCGGCCTTGCACATCAAGGTGGAGCGATGCTGCTTCTTCTGGCCGCCGTTTGGAACTTGCACTGCGCCCTGAGCCGCAAGCGCATCTGAAAACAAACGGCCGGGCAATCGCCCGGCCATGCTGTCAGGTTGCGTGAGGTCTACGAGATCGCCTGATCGATGTCGGCGATGATGTCCTCGACATCCTCGATGCCGATTGACAGACGCACCACATCGGGCGTCGCACCGGCCAGTTTGAGCTGGTCGGCGGTAAGCTGGCTGTGGGTGGTGGAGGCCGGGTGAATGATCAGCGACCGCGTGTCGCCCACGTTGGCGAGATGCGACAGCAACTTGACCGAAGACACCGCCTTGACGCCTGCCTCATATCCGCCCTTGAGACCGAACGTGAAAACAGCGCCCGCCCCCTTGGGGCAATATTTCTTGTGCAGCGCGTGGTGCTTGTCGTCGGCAAGTCCGGCATAAATTACCCAGCTGACGTTCGGATGCTTCTTCAACCACTGCGCCACCTTCAGCGCGTTGTCGCAATGGCGCTGCATGCGCAGCCCCAGGGTTTCCATGCCCGTCAGGATCAGGAAAGCATTCATGGGCGCGATGGACGGGCCGAGATCGCGTAGACCCAGCACGCGGGCTGCAATTGCGAAGGCAATGGACCCGAATGTCTCATGCAGCTTGATGCCGTGATAGGAGGCATTGGGCTCGGACAGCAGCGGATAGCGGCCGGATTTCGACCAATCGAAATTGCCGCCATCGACAATGGCGCCACCCATCGAATTGCCATGACCGCCCATGAACTTGGTGAGCGAATGCAGGACGATGTTGGCGCCATGCTCAATGGGCTTGCAGAGATAGGGGCTGGCCAGCGTGTTATCGACGATCAGCGGAACGCCGGCCGCCTTGGCGATTTTGGCGACCGCCCCGATGTCGGTGATGCGGCCGCCGGGATTGGCGATCGATTCGACGAAGATCGCCTTGGTCTTGGGGCTGAGGGCCTTTTCGATGCTGCTGACATCCTCGGCATCCGCCCAGACGACATGCCAGCCGAATGACTTGAAGGAATGCGCGAACTGGTTGATCGAGCCGCCGTAGAGCTGGCGCACCGCGACGAACTCGTCGCCGGGTTGCATGATGGTGTGGAAAGCCAACAGCTGTGCCGCATGGCCCGAGGCGACGGCGAGGGCCGCAGTGCCGCCTTCGAGCGCCGCAACCTTGGCTTCCAGCACCGACTGCGTCGGGTTCATGATGCGCGTGTAGATGTTGCCGAAGGCCCTGAGCGCAAACAGGTCGGCGGCGTGTTTCACATCCTGGAAGACATAGGCCGTCGTTTGGTAGATCGGCGTAATGCGGGCGCCGGTCGCGGGGTCAGGTGCAGCGCCCGCATGCAGGGCCAGCGTGTCAAATCCAGGTGTTCTATCGGCCATTGTCGTCTCCCATGAATTGTGGATGGCGACCTTAGCCTGCTCCACGGCAAACGACAATTGCGGGATTTCAGTAGGTTTTAGGTCCGAGCCCGAGGCTCTGGACTTTGCCGCTCTCGTGCATCGTCTGTTTTCGCGACGAGATCACGCCGGAATTGCCGCCGACCCAGGCCCATTCGCCCGAAAGCTTGCCGTATTCCATCTTGGGGCAGCGGTCCATCACCACCTCGATGCCCGCGGCCTCAGCCTTGGCGGCGGCTTCGTCGTTGCGCACCGACAATTGCATCCAGATAACCTTGGGCTTCGGTTCAAGTTTCAAGGCCTCATCGGTGATCGGCCCCGCCGCTTCGGAATTCCGGAAGATATCGACCATATCAATGGGCGTTGGGATATCCTTCAGCGTTGCATGGACGGTTTGCCCGAGCAGCTGCTGGCCAGCGAGGCCGGGGTTGACGGGGATGACAGCGTAGCCCTTACCAAGTAGATACTGCATGACGAAGTACGAAGGCCGGACCGTGTTGTTCGAAGCGCCGACGAGCGCCACGGTTTTCACTGTCTTGAGAATGTTGCGAATATACTCCGCTGAGTATGAATCGTGATTCATGGCAATAGCACACGGCCTTCACTCGACAGAGGAAAAAACGGATTGAAAGCCACTTCCCAAAGATGGTTGTCGGGATCGGCAAAGTAACCCGAGTAACCTCCCCAAAACACTTTTTGCGGAGTTTTCACAGGCCTGGCGCCGCAAGCCACCGCGTGCTCGAAGATGCGATCGGCATCGACTTCGCTAGCCGCGTTCCAGGCCAGCGATACGCCGCGAAAAGCCGGTGGAGATTGCGGCTCAACTCCAGCGTCTTCCGCCAGCGAATCGTGACCGAAGAGCGATAGCACCACGCCATTGGCATCGAAGAACGCGACACTTGCATTGCCTGAATTCGATGACTTGAGACCCAGCCGTTCGTAGAATGCGCGCGAACGCGCCACATCGGCGACGCCCAAAGTGACGAAGTTGATGCGCGGCGTCATTCGTCATTCCAGTGCGGCACTCGCTTGCCGACAAGCGCCGCGATGCCTTCAACGGCATCGCGGTTCAGGAGGTTATCCGTCATCACCGTGGCCGTGTAGGCATAGGCTTCTTCCAGCGGCATGTCGATTTGTCTATAGAAAGCCTGCTTGCCGGTCTTGACCGTCACCATCGACTTGGAAGCAATCTTTTCCGCCAGTGCTTCGACAGTGGCGGACAAGTCATCAGCCGCCACGGCACGATTGACGAGACCCATTCTAACTGCTTGAGCGGCATCAATCGTATCGCCGGTCAGCAACATCTCCATTGCATGTTTCCGCGACACGTTCCGCGACAGCGCCACCATCGGCGTGGAGCAGAACAGGCCGATGTTGACGCCAGGCGTGCAGAAACGCGCTGTATCGGCGGCAATCGCCAGGTCGCACGAGGCAACGAGCTGACAACCCGCCGCACTTGCCAGTCCCGCAACTTCGGCAATCACCGGTTTGGGGTGGCGGACGATCGACAGCATGAGCCTGGCGCAGATGTTGAACAGCTGGGCGAAATAGGCAGCGCCCTTGTCGGCATCGGCACGGTGGGCAGTGATTTCCTTGAGATTGTGACCAGAGCAGAACACTGGCCCCGCCGCAGCGATGATGATGCCGCGAACCGGCTTGTCTTCGGCCGCATCAGTGAGCGCCTGCTGGAGGTGCTTCATCATCGCCTCGGACAGGCTGTTGCGGCTGGTGGCATCATTGAGCGTGAGGCGCAGAATGCCGCCCTTGCGCTGCCGCGAGAGTAACTCCGTCATTCTTCCTCGATGTCAAGCTGCTTGAGCTTCGGCCCGTAGACCGGATCGGCCAGCATGTCTTCGATGACCTTTTTGTTGTTTTCGGACGGGATCATCGCTTTGAGGGCCTTGATCATGCGGTCTTTCATGTCCTGGGCCAGTTCCGTGTCCTGCTCCACTTCCTCGATCTGCAGCAGCAGATCGGGCGTCTGGTCATCGACCACGCTGCCATAAATGACGCCCAGTGTGGTAATGGCCAGATTCCATTCCGTGACGTTGGCAAAGCCCGCTGCCTTGATGTCGGCTTCGAAGTTCTTGCCCTCCGGCGTCTGGTCAACGAAATCCTGCAGGTTCTCGTATTGCTCGAGGTCGGTGTTGGCGTATTTCTCTTTGGTCAGAAGGTAGCTGTCGAGTGCCCGCCTGGCGACATCCGGAGTAAGCTCGATGGTCTCGATCACCGGGATCTCGCCCAGGCTGAGTTCGTCAGGACTTGTGCCTTCGTCATCACCGGCCGCCGGTTGTCCAGGGTCCGGTTGCGTCAAGTCTTCGGCGGGGGGCTCGGTTGGCGTCTCGGCCTCGACCGGAGGAGGAGCCGCCGCCGCACCCGGTTGGGCCGGCGCTTCCGGTATCTGCAAGGGAGTCTCCGCCTGCACGAGGATCGGATCAGACGTTTCTGTTGCTACGGCGCGATCCTGAACATCGCTTGCAGTCAGTGCCGCGACTGCCGCCAGGATATGGGTGAGTTGGATCATGTGCTTGGCCCCCGAGTGGCGCAACACTAGGCCAAGGCGGCTTGGCACGAAAGTGGCAATTCCGCAGCAAATGGAATTGCCGGATAATTTGACAGGTATTATATTACCGCATCAGAAAATCGCTCTGTTTTCCGATGGATTTCCTTGACATCCGGCACCGGAGCGAATATCCGGCAGCCACTGAAACGGGCGTGAGGGGGTTCTTCACGCCTTTTCCTTTGACCCCGAAACGCCAGAGACAGTCAGATGACAACCTACACGGCGAAAGCCAAGGACATCGTGAAGAACTGGGTGCTGATCGACGCCGAAGGCCTGATCGTCGGCCGCGCCGCCGCCATCATCGCCAACCGCCTGCGCGGCAAGCACAAGCCCACCTTCACGCCTCATATGGATTGCGGCGATCACATCGTCGTCATCAATGCCGAGAAGATCCACTTCAGCGGCAAGAAGAACGAGCAGAAGACCTATTACCACCACACCGGTTTTCCGGGTGGCATCAAGGAACGCAACGCCGGCAAGATGCTGGAAGGCAAGTTCCCTGACCGCGTGCTCGAACTGGCCGTCAAGCGCATGCTTCCCGGCGGCCCGCTGAAGCGTCAGCAACTGACTCATCTGCGCATCTACAAGGGTGCCACGCACCCGCATGAAGCGCAGAACCCCGTCATGCTCGACATCAGGGCGATGAACCCCAAGAATGCGGTGAGAGGCTAACCATGGCTGAACAAAAATCACTGGCTGACCTCGGCGCGGCGATGGGCATGGCTCCGGCCGCTGGCTCCGCGGCAGCAGTTCCGGTCAAGCCCAAGCTCGACGCCAAGGGCCGTGCCTATGCCACCGGCCGCCGCAAGAACGCCACCGCCCGCGTCTGGGTGAAGCGCGGTAAAGGCAAGATCACCGTCAACGGCAAGCCGATCGAAACCTATTTCGCCCGCTCGGTTCTGCGCATGCTGGTGCAGCAGCCGCTGGTGACCGCCAACCGCGCCACCGAACTCGACATCGATTGCACGGTGTCGGGCGGCGGCCTTTCCGGCCAGGCCGGTGCGGTCCGCCACGGTATCTCGCGCGCCATGACCTATTTCGAGCCCGATCTGCGCGGCCTTCTCAAGAAGGCCGGTTATCTGACCCGCGACAGCCGCATGGTGGAGCGCAAGAAATACGGCCACCCGAAAGCCCGCCGCAGCTTCCAGTTCTCGAAGCGCTGATCCGGCACTTGCAATCATCGCTTCGAAAGGGCTCCCGCAATGGAGCCCTTTTGCGTTTCAGGACGTCGATGGCCTCAGTTGACACCGAAGGGCTCGTAACGCGGATTGTCCATCCAGCTCGGGTGGACGCAACCCTTGGCCCGGCAGTTCATCTGGCGCGGTTGCTGGCGCTGCATCTTCACCGCTGTTGCCTGGGCCCGATGCAACTCGGCTGGTGTCATCTCGCCCATTTCCTGATCGCGCGCCCGCTCGGCATGGGGATAGCCGCCCGCCGCCGCGAGATCGAGCCAGATATAGGCCCTGACCACATCCTGCGGCCGCCCGCGCCCGGCCGCATAAAACATGCCGGCCATGAACTGCGCATCCGCCAGGCCCTGGCGCGCCGCCTTGAGATACCAGCGGTGGGCGAGGTGCAGGTTCTTCGGCAAGCCGCGCCCATCGTCATACAAGACGCCCATCGTGAACTGCGCATAAGAATTGCCGGACGCTGCCAGCGGCTGCAGAATGTCGAGGGCCTGCTGGTGTTTCCCGGCACGGTAAAGTGCGGTCGCCCGGGTGAAGTCGCTCGCCCCGGCAGCCGATACCGAAAGCCACAGCGCCAGCCCAACTGCCATCACACGTGCCGATCTCATGAAGCATCTCCGACTCAAGTTCGGCCGCGAGTCTCGCACACCCGGTGCCATGCCGGAAGCCCGGGTACCTATTTCTGCCCGCTGCTGAGGCTCATGATGAAGGCGGCGAGTTCTTCGGCCTGAGGCCCGGTCACATCCCAATCCGGCATCAACGGGTGGCGCACCGCCAGGCCCTCCATGAAGCCGTCGATCAATTCGATGCGGTCATAATTCCTGGCGATGTCGCGGAACGGCGGCGCGGCGGCAAGCGGGCTATCGCCCTCCGCCTCGATGTTATGGCATGTGGTGCAATTGATCGCCGCCAGCCGCTTGCCTTCGGCAGCGGCGGCGGCGTCATCTTGTGCCTGCGCCGGGCTGGCTAGCAGGAACAGGGCGAGGAGAGGACTGAGTCGCATCGGCAAAATATGCCACAGGCGGGAAGGGACTGTGTTGATCGCGATCAAAAAATACCCGGGTGCGATGAATGGCTTCAGGCCGTTCTGCTTGAGGCATGCGTCATCCTAGGCGAGGGCGGCATTTGCGTCCCTCGAAAGACTTTCCCATGTTCGAAACCTCTGCAAGCCGAGTTTCGAATATGGGAGACGCGGGCACTGCCCGGCGCGGGGATAGCTGAACCATGTGAGGGACCCAGCGGTAAGTAGCGCTGAGCAGCGCCTGTTGAGCCGGCAGGAAGTTTGGCGGGCCGGTGAAATCTTCAGGCGCGAGTTCTGAGACCCGACATACCCTAGCCATCGAAGGCGCTGGGATCATAGTGTCCCAGGGCGGCACCGGTGGCCCCCGGGAATGCCGGCTACGTTCGCCGGCACGCGCAGGACCTGCCATTCCACCCCATCCGAGCTCGCCGTCATGAGCAGGACCCCAAGTGAGGTGGAACGCGAGGACTATAGTCATATTAGGAATATAATGTCAAAATTTTCAACCGAGAAACCGCCGGACGCGCGAGGCGAGCGACGCGCCGTCTTTCAACACTTCGCATTCCCACAGAACGAGAACTTTCCATCCCAAGGCGGACAGCGCGTCGAGATGCTGCGCATCGCGTTCGACATTGCGGGCGAGTTTTCCCGACCAGTAGCCGAGTTTTGATTTCGGTGCCCGGCCATCTCTGCACTGGGCACGCGCATGCTGATGCCAGAAGCAGCCGTGAACGAAGATGACTCTCTTGCGTGGACGGAACACCAGATCGGGCTTGCCCGGCAAATCTCTTGCGTGGAGCCTGTAGCGATACCCCATGCCATGCACCAGCGACCGCACCATCATCTCCGGCTTCATGCCGCTTGAAAGGATGGCGGCCATGTTGCGGGAGCGCTGTTCAAATGAATGTTTGTCCACAGCCGGGTTTCCTATTTCGCGTTCCAGCGGAATCGTTGCATTCTAGGACATCACACTTGTAGAACAAAAAAAGAACATGTATCATGCGCGTGCTTCGCGAGAGATATGCCGATGAAGACTGAACATACAGCAATTGATTTGTTCTGTGGAGCCGGTGGTCTTTCTGAAGGATTCCAGCAGGCTGGTTTCCGCGTCTTGGCTGGCAATGACTTCAACGAGACGGCTGGTGAGACCTATGCCGCCACGCATCTTGATGCCAAGTTTTTACCGGGACCTATTCAAGATGTCACGGCGTCACGATTGCTGCAAGCCAGTGGTCTTTCGAAAGGCGAGCTCGACTGCCTCATTGGCGGACCGCCTTGTCAGGCGTTCAGCGTCTACAATCATCAGCGGGGAATGCATGATGATCGCAGCCAATTGTTCCGCGAATATCTGCGGCTGGTAGCGGGGCTTGCTCCGAAATGGATCGTTATGGAAAATGTCACCGGTATATTGTCGGCGGGAGCCGGTGAAGCGGTTGATGCCATAAAATCTGGCCTCGCGGGTCTTGGTTACTCGGTTGAAATGAAGATTTTGAAGGCCGAGGAATATGGAGTTCCTCAAGAGCGAAGGCGCGTGGTGTTCTTAGGCACGAAGACTGGAATGCCCATAGTCTGGCCGGAAGCAACTCATGGAAAGGACAAACGGCCATTCGTTAATATTCGTGACGCGATAGGAGACTTACCGGCGCTGAAAAATGGCGAGGCCAAGCGAGCTGTTGTCTATGGCAAGGCTCCGGGCTGTGATTATCAACGCGAAATGCGGGCAAAATCAGCGCTGGTTCACAATCATTCGGCGCCGAAGCTTTCAGAGATCAACTTGCAGCGTATGGAACACATTCCGCCAGGAGGCAGCTGGCGTGACATACCGCTCGACCTCCTCCCCGAGGGAATGAAAAGGGCAAAGCGCTCTGATCACACGAAGCGCTACGGACGTATGAAATGGGATGGACTATCTTGTACCATTCTTACGAAATGCGACGTGCATTGGGGAGCCTATATTCACCCAT
>JANPCS010000076.1:0-3472 GCA_031431065.1 Hyphomicrobiales bacterium
CATGCAGAACCTGGTGCTGACCGACGAAAACGTTCTGCCCGAACTGAAGGTGGTGCAGGAAGAGCGCCGCGAGCGCATCGAGAACGATCCTTCCGGCCTGCTCTCCGAACAACTCGATGCCGCACTCTACATCGCCCATCCCTATGGCAAGCCGGTCATCGGCTGGATGTCGGAAGTGCAGAAATTGACCCGGCAGGACGCGCTCGATTTCTATGCGGCGTACTATGAGCCGCGCACCGCCATTCTGATTGTCGCCGGCGATGTGACGGCTGACGAAGTGAAGCTGCTGGCCGAACGCCATTATGGCGGCCTGCGGAACAAGCGCCCGGTGGCCGAACGGTATCGCACCCCGGAGCCGGACGCGGTGGCCGAACGCCGCGTCACCATGCGCGATGCCCGGGTGAGTTCACCTATGTGGCAGCGGAAGTATCTCACGCCTCCGGCGCGGGCCTTGGAGCAACGTCAGGAGTTTGCCTTGTCGATCCTTGCGGAAGTCTTGGGCGGCGGCTCGCAGAGCAGGCTATACAGGACGCTCACCATCGACAAGAAGCTCGCCGCCTATGCTGGCGCCTGGTTCAATTCCGATCAACTGGACTCCGGCGATTTCGGCGTCTATGCCGCACCCAATCCGGGCGTCGATGGGCAAGTGCTGGAACGCGAGATCGATGCCGTGATCGCCGATATCCGCGACAAGGGCGTCACCCAAGACGAACTCGATTCAACGCGCGACCGGGTCATCGCCGAGGCAACCTATGTGTTGGACTCCCAGGAGTCCATCGCCCGTATATTCGGCGTGGCTTTGAGCACCGGCCAGGACATTGCGGACGTGAACAACTGGGAACGCGACATTGCCACCGTGACGGTGGAAGACGTGGCCAAGGCGGCGAAGCAGGTGCTCGACCTGCGTGCCTCGGTCACCGGAATTCTGCTTCCCGAAAGCGGCGGTTGAGAGCCATGACCATGTCCTTTCTTGTGTGTCTTCGCGCCACCGCAGCGGCCGCGTTTCTGCTGCTCTCCGCGGCACTCGCCCAGGCCTTCGCCATTCAGGAGGTGAAGAGTCCGGGTGGTATCACCGCCTGGTTGGTGAGCGAGAAAGCTATTCCGCTGATCTCCATGAACTTCTCGTTCAAGGATGGAACAGTTTACGATCCTCCGGACAAGGACGGGCTTGCAACGTTCTTGACCGGTATGATGGATGAAGGTGCCGGCGGCATGCTGTCGAAGGATTTTCAGCAGAAACGCGATGCTCTGGCCTTTCGCATGTCCTTCTCGGCCGGCAAGGATCATTTCGAAGGTTCATTCCAGACGCTGTCGCGCAATCGCCAGGAGTCGTTCGATCTGCTGCGCCTCGCCATCGCCAAGCCGCGCTTTGATCCCGAGCCGCTGGCGCGCGTGCGCCAGCAATTCCTTCTGAATGTGCGCGACAAGGCAGAGGATCCACAGAACATCGCTTTTGGCAAGTTCATGACCATGGCCCTGCCGGGGGATGTCTATGCCCGCGAGGAAGACGGTACGGAAGCCTCCCTGGCGGCGATCACCGCCGACGACCTTCGTGGCGCCCACCAGCGCATCTTCGCGCGCGATACTTTGCAGGTGGCCGTCGTCGGCGACATCGATGCAACCGAATTGGGGCCGCTGCTTGACAAGCTGTTCGGCGGATTGCCCGTCTCATCCGCGCGGCCGGCCCTTCCGCCGGTCAGCGTGACCAAGGGGCCGGCCCTCGGCATATTCGAGCGCAACATGCCGCAGAGCGTTATCGTCTTTGGCCACGAAGGCTTGCGGCGCGACGATCCCGATTTCATTCCGGCCTACCTGATGTCCGAGATCCTTGGCGGCGGCGGCTTCAGTTCGCGCCTTACCGATGAGATCCGCGAGAAGCGCGGGCTGACCTATGGCGTCGGCATGGGCCTGTCGCCGATGGATCGCGCCGGACTTTATGTCGGTTACATGCAAACCAGGAACGAATCGGCCGGCGATGCCCTGAAGCTCATCCGCGAAGTTCTGGCCAACATGGCGAAAAATGGTCCGACACAAGCCGAACTCGATGTGGCCAAGACCTTCCTCACCGGTTCCTACGCCCTGCGCTTCACCAGCAACGGGGCCATTGCCAACCAGCTGCTGGGGCTGCAACAGGAAGGTCTGGGGCTGGACTATGTGAACCGCCGCAATAGCCTGGTGGAGGCCGTGACGCTTGAACAGGTGAAGGCCCAGGCCCGGCGCCTGCTGCACCCCGATCGGTTGATCGTCAGCGTTGTCGGCAAGCCGCAGGGACTGAACTAGCGCCGGCCTTCGGCTGTCTCTATGATCCGGCACATGCGAATCCGCCGGCTGTCAGAGGGAACCGTCAACCGCATCGCGGCGGGCGAGGTGATCGAGCGCCCGGCCAGCGTGGTGAAGGAGCTTGTCGAGAACGCCATCGATGCCGGTGCCTCGCAGATCGACGTCGCCTTCCGGGGCGGCGGCAAGAGCCTGATCCGGGTAAGCGATGACGGGCTTGGCATGGGACCGGAAGACCTTGAACTGGCGATTGAGCGCCATGCCACCTCGAAACTCTCCGACGATGATTTGATCGATATCAGGTTTCTAGGGTTTCGCGGCGAGGCGCTGCCCTCGATTGGCGCGGTGAGCAGGCTGACCATCGCCTCGCGCCCTAGGAACGGTGGCGACGCGCATGTGATTTCAGTTGAGGGCGGGCGCTTTTCGGGCCCCCGGCCGGCAGCATTGTCGCGCGGCACCGAGATCGATGTCGCGGATCTGTTCTTTGCCACACCGGCGCGTTTGAAATTTTTGAAGACCGACCGCACCGAAACAGCCGAGGCCGCCGAAGTGGTGCGCCGCATGGCACTGGTCAATCCGCACGTTGGATTTTCGTTCGCGACCGAGGAGCGCCGCCTCTTGGATGTGCCGCCGGGCGAGGACGGCCAGGAGCGCATCCGCCGCGTCCTGGGGCCGGAGTTCATGGAGAACGCCGTGGCCTTCGCCCATGAGCGCGAAGGCATTACGGTGCGGGGCTTTGCCGGTTTGCCGACCTGGTCGCGGGGCACCGGCACCCAGCAATATATGTTCGTCAATGGCCGCAGCGTGAGGGACAAGCTGCTCTCCGGCGCCATGCGCGGCGCCTATGCCGATTTGATGGCGGCCAGCCGCTATCCGGCCATCGTGTTGTTTGTCCACTGCCCGCCAGACCGCGTCGATGTGAATGTACACCCGGCCAAGGCCGAAGTGCGCTTCCGCGATGGCGGGCTGGTCCGGGGACTGATCGTCAGCGCCATCCGCGCGGCGATGGCCCTCAGGCCCACCGCCAGCGACACCGGCCTGAGCGCGCAGACGGCGGCGAGTTTCAGGCCGGCCTCGCCGCAATCATTTTCGCCGGGACTTGCCGAAGTCCAGTCCGCCTTTGCCATGAACTTGCCCCCGGCATCGGCCCCCGCCGCGGAAGATGTTCCGTCAACGGATTATCCGCTGGGTCAGG
>JANPCS010000077.1:0-3897 GCA_031431065.1 Hyphomicrobiales bacterium
CGAACAGTCCGCGCAAATCGATGCGATCGGCATCCAATTCGAAATCGGCGATCCGGTCATTGCCGTAGCCGCTCGAAAAGACGAAGCGGTCGGCGCCACCACCACCAATCATGGAGTCGTTTCCCGCGCCACCGTCGAGCCCGTCGTTCCCCGACTGGCCGATCAGCCGGTCATCGCCGTCCGAACCCGCCAGCAGGTCGTTGCCGCCCCTTCCGCTCAAGACATCCGCACCGGACCCGCCGCGCACGTCTTCGCCCTGGTTTGCACCCAAAAACTTCAATGTGTAGAAATTGAATTGCGGTGTGAGGAATACGAACTTCTCGAAGCCGAGAAAATCGCCACCGGCAAAAGCTCCCGCATTCTTGCTCTGGTCGGTGAGGTCGAGCAGACTCGCTGTTGTTGCCGTGTCGCCGTAGATGGTGAGCGTGTCGAACCCGTCGCCACCGTCGATCTGCCGCCCGTTCGAAACGCTGCCGAAATTGTGGTCGACCAGGATGGAATCATCGCCTCCCAATCCACGGATTCGATCGGCACCACCGTGACCGCTATAGAGGAAGTTGGCCGAGCCGTTGCCGGTCAGGATGTCGTCATGCGAGGTGCCCGACACGTTCTCAACGTCGCGGAGCACCAGTTTGCCACCAAACGGGTTAAGGCCCTTGCCGGTCGTCAGATTGGCGATAACCCCCTCAGCCGGGTTAGGCACGTCGCCACTTGCGGGCTCGAAAATGACCGAATCGGAACCGGCACCGCCGTTGAATTTGAGGTCGCCCGCCTTCCACTTATAGACCGTGTCGTTACCGCCACGCCCGGTGATGCTGTCGTCGCCGCCACCGGTATCGAACTTGTCGGATCGTGAGGTGCCGTCCGCGGTTGTGTCATCGTCGAAGAGCGAGGCCAGCAGTTGATAGGAACCGGCTTCGTCGTCATTGCGGATGATCTGGTTGAGGAAGGTGCTGAAGGCGATCGGCGGAAGGCCGGTTGCCTCCATCAGAACCTGCTTGAAATTGCCCTGGGAATTCAGGGAGAAGATGGTGAAAGCATCGATTTGCGCCGCGGCCTCGGCAAGCGCTTCGCGCTGGCCGGGCGACGTGAGGCTGAAAACGCGCAAGCCGTCGTTCCCAAGATCCAGGGGATCGCCATAGACATAGACGCCCCGATCACATGGATCGCCATTGCTGTCGTAGTACGTCAGCAAGGTGATAAGTTCATGTGAAGCTTCCGGATCGACTGTGTCCGCGTACATGACCTGTGCGAAAGCCTCCACGGCATCCTTCTTGCAGCTCATGACTTCCAGCAGCAGCAGGGTATTGCCGGTGACAGCTAGAGTGTTATTGTGTTTGATTTCGGACATGAAAAAGCACCCATTCGTTCAGGAATATTGCTTTGCCCCAGTCCAAGTAACCTAAGGCTCGCTGCATTCGCCGTCAATGGGCTGTCAGAACTCCGGCAATTCGCCAAGCTTGACCGCCAGTTCGGGAGCGAATGCGGGCGTCAACGTTTCGTCCGGTCCAAACGTCCACATGTTCAGGTAGCCGTCCAGAGAGGGATCGGAATAGACATGGGTCTGCAGCGTGTTGACGTTGATCACCCAGAGTGCTGGCACACCGTGGCGGGCATAGATTGCAGCCTTGCGGCCCCGGTCATAGGCTAAGGTGGTGTCGGCGATTTCGACGGCTAACAGCGATGTGGCGGGCGAGAGATCGGCGATCCTGGTTTTCCCGTCGTAAAACAGGATGTCCGGCTCAAGAAATGTGCTGTCGCTCATGCGGAAGGTGGTTTCGGGAATGAGGCGGTAGGCATTGCTTGCGGTCTTCATCCAGAAGCTTAGCAATGATGCCTTGTAGCTCTCGTGCCGGATTCCCTTGGAGGCCATCGGCACCGCATCCCCATCGATCAATTCGAAGCGCTCGCCTTCGTCAATGACACCGGCCTGCACCATCGCATCAATCTCGGCCACCGTCCACCGGCGGCGCGGCATGTCGTCCACGGCCCGCGTGGTCAGCGACATGCTGTCAAGGCGGAAATGTTCGTTCATGTGCCGCTCATACCACAAGCAACGTCAAGGCGAAATGCCCAACCCGCCGCGCGCCGGCCAATGCGCCATCTGCCCGCGCCACCAGGTAAGCTGGCGCTTGATGTAATTGCGCGTCGCCGTCTTGGCGGCGGCGGCCGCCTGTTCAAGGCTGGTCTCGCCTTTGAGATAGGCCGCCAGTTCCGGCACGCCGATGGCCTTCATCATCGGCAGCAGCGGATCGAGATCGACCAGCGGGCGCACTTCGTCCACGGCGCCGGCCCGCAGCATCTGCTCGAAGCGGGTTTCGGCGCGGGCATAGAGTTCGTCGCGCGGCACATCCATGAACATGCGTTCGACATCGACTCCTTCGAGGGCGGCGCTGGCCTGGCCCTCCCTCTGCCAGTCCAGCAGCGAGCGGCCGGTCGATTCGATCACCTCAAGCGCCCGTACCAGCCGCTGCCGGTCGCTTGGCATCAGGCGCTGGGCCATCACCGGGTCAAGCTGCTGCAATTCGCCATGGAGATCGCCGTCAAAGCTCCGCCACCTGGCGCGGATGTCTTCCGGAATATCCGGCACCGGCGCCAAGCCGCGCTCAAGCCCACGGAAATAAAGCCCGGTGCCACCGGTGACAATGGGAAGCTTGCCCTCTGCCCATGCGGCATCAAGTTCGCGCCTTGTATCCGCAAGCCAGGCTGCAACCGAATACTGCGCCGTGCCCGGAAGATGGCCATAGAGCCGATGGGCGACCAGTGCCTCCTCATCCGGCAGGGGCCTGGCGGAGAGAATGCGTAGCGGCTGATAGACCTGCGATGCATCGGCATTGATAATGACGCCGTTCCACTTGCGCGCCAGATCGAGCGCCAGCGCGGACTTGCCGCTGGCGGTGGGGCCTGCAATAAGCAGCGCGCGTTTCATCTAGGTTCCCGGCCACATGGATTCGGTCCTTGTTCTCATAGCATCGCCCGGCTCGCAAGCCATCAGTGCAGATGTCGTCGCCATGTTGCGCGATCTGGGCGGCGATGAGCCGCATTGGCTGGCGCAGGCTGAGGCCGCCGAGGTGGCAAATTTCGCGCGGCTGCCGGAATTTTTGATCGACCTGCGCCGCCATCCCATTGATGCGGCAATCGTCTCCATACACAACCGCCGCAAGCGCCTGCTCATCGCCGATATGGATTCGACCATGATCGAGCAGGAATGTATTGATGAGCTGGGCGTCGTCGCGGGCCTTGGCGAACGCATCAAGGACATCACGCTCAAGGCGATGCGCGGCGAACTCGATTTCGACGCGGCCCTGCAGGAACGTGTCAGCCTGCTGAAAGGACTCGATGCCGGGATCATCGACAAGATCATCCGCGAACGGATCACCTATATGCCGGGCGGCACCACGCTGATCGCCACCATGAAAGCCAACGGCGCCCATACAGCACTTGTGTCCGGCGGCTTCACGCCCTTCACGGCGCGTGTGGGTGCGCATCTGGGATTTGACGAGCACCAGGCCAATGACCTGATCGTCCGAAATGGCATGCTCACCGGCGAAGTCGGCCTGCCGATCCTCGGTCAGCAGGCCAAGGTCGATGCTTTGCAGCGGATTGCCGCATCGCTCGGCATCGAGCCGGCCGATGCCATTGCAGTTGGCGACGGCGCCAACGATCTTGCCATGCTCTCCGAAGCCGGCCTCGGCGTGGCGCCGCACGCCAAGCCCCATGTCCAGGACGGTTCGCTGCTGCGCATCAACCACGGCGACTTGACGGCGCTCCTCTTTCTTCAGGGCTATGCCAAGGCGCAGTTCAAGGGCTGATATCGCGCTCTTGAACTTAACCGCCGCATTTGCAAGCATGTTCCCACTCACAGGAGGCACTCATGGCAAAATCAGCGAGACGTGC
>JANPCS010000078.1:0-4809 GCA_031431065.1 Hyphomicrobiales bacterium
AAAGCCCCGATCACCGGAATGACGCGCGCCAGTTCCTCATCCAGCGGCACGCCCTCGGAGCCGGGCCTCGTCGACTCGCCGCCGACATCGAGGATGTCGGCGCCCTCTTTGGCGAGTTGCAGGCCATGCGCGATGGCATCCTGGGTTTCAGCCGCCTTGCCGCCGTCGGAGAAGCTGTCGGGCGTGACGTTGACGATGCCCATGGAGAGGGGGCGATCTGAGCCACGCACACTTGTTAGCGCCCCATCCCCGTTTCCGAATAGCCCCGCCCCCTCGTGGGGAGGGGAACTCATGGGGAGTGGGGGGAGGAGGTTGGAGAACGAGGGTGAGTAACTCTCCCACCGCCGCTCGATCCGCGGGCCATCGCGCTCAATCACTTCGACCATCGTCCAAGCGAGTGAAGAAAACCCGCCGAGCGCTGCTCCGCGGGTTTCTGCAATCATGGTCCTGGCATCGGCTCCGTAGACGAGCCCGGCCGGGCGATAATACGTCTTGCGCATTAGGACTGCGGCTGCGGTTCCATGCCGGGCGCTTCGCCGGCCTTGGGCGAGCCGGTTGACGGCACCGAGGACGAGGTTTTGGACGGTTTCTTGCCGCCCTCGCCATCGTCACGAGTAGGAGGAATGCCCTTGATGAGATTCTTGATCTCCTCGCCGGTCAGCGTTTCGTATTCGAGCAAGGCCTCGGCGATGGCAATAAAGTCCTTCTTGTGCTTGGTGATCAGGCGGCGCGCCTCGTTCTCGCCGTGCTCGATCAGCTTGCGCACTTCTTCGTCGATGATCTTGGCGGTTTCGTCCGACATGTTGGTGCTCTGCGCCACGGAATGGCCAAGGAACACTTCCTGCTCGCTGCTGCGATAGCGCACCCGGCCCAGCCGCTCCGACATGCCCCATTCCATCACCATGGAGCGGGCCAGCGTCGTCGCCATCTGGATGTCGCCGCTGGCGCCGGTGGTGACTTTCTTCGGCCCGAAGGTGATGATCTCGGCCTCGCGCCCGCCGAACAGCATGACCAGCCGCGAGATGGCCTTCTCATAGGTCCAGTTGTAGCGGTCGGATTCCGGGAGAGTCATCACCATGCCGAGCGAACGGCCGCGCGGAATGATCGTCGCCTTGTGAATGGGATCGATGGTTTCCGGCAACAGATGCGCGATGATGGCGTGACCGGCTTCGTGATAGGCGGTGTTCTTTTTTTCGTCAGCCGACATCGCCATGGAGCGGCGCTCCGGCCCCATCATGACCTTGTCCTTGGCTTCCTCGAATTCCGACTGCGTGACGATGCGCTTGTTGCGCCGCGCCGCGAGAAGTGCTGCTTCGTTGACCAGGTTGGCAAGATCGGCGCCCGAGAATCCGGGCGTGCCGCGCGCAATGGTCTTGGCATCGACATCGGGCGCCAGCGGCACATTGCGCATGTGCACCTTGAGGATCTTCTCGCGGCCCATCACGTCCGGATTGGGCACTACGATCTGCCTGTCGAAACGGCCCGGGCGCAGCAGTGCGGGATCGAGAACGTCCGGCCTATTGGTGGCGGCGATCAGGATGACGCCTTCATTGGCCTCGAAGCCGTCCATCTCGACAAGCAACTGGTTCAGCGTCTGCTCACGCTCGTCGTTGCCGCCGCCGAGGCCCGCACCACGATGGCGGCCGACTGCATCGATTTCGTCGATGAAGATGATGCACGGCGCATTCTTCTTGGCCTGCTCGAACATGTCACGCACGCGCGATGCGCCGACGCCCACGAACATTTCAACGAAGTCGGAACCGGAAATAGTGAAGAACGGCACATTGGCTTCGCCAGCGATGGCCCGTGCCAGCAGCGTCTTGCCGGTACCGGGAGGTCCCACAAGCAAAGCGCCCTTCGGAATCTTGCCGCCGAGGCGCTGGAACTTATGCGGGTCTTTCAGGAAGTCGACGATCTCAACAAGATCGTCCTTGGCCTCTTCAACACCGGCCACATCTTCGAACGTCACCTTGCCATGGCGCTCGGTCAGCAGCTTGGCCTTGGATTTGCCGAAGCCCATGGCCTTGCCCGAACCCGATTGCATCTGGCGGATGAAGAACACCCATACACCAACCAATAAAAGCATCGGCAGCCAGTAGACCAGCGCGTTGGTCAGCAGCGAATCGCCCTGCGCGGCGCGGAAGGTGATCTCGATGTTCTTGTTGCGCAGTTCCTTGATCTGGTCTTCGAAATAAACCAGCGGTCCGGTGGTCTGCACCGTGGACCCGTCCGCCAGCTTGCCGATGATCGTGTCGCCGGCGATGGTGATCGACGGGATCGACCCGGCATTGGCTTTGTCGAGGAAGTCGGAATAGCTGATTTCGGTGGAAGCAGTGCGCCCCACCTGGCCCTGGAACAGGCTGAACAGCGCGAAGAGCAGCAACGCGATGACGATCCAGACGGCGAAATTGCGGAATTGATTCACGTGGTCCCTCGAATCTTGCCCATGAGCCTTGAAGCAGCAGCGGGCAGCATTTTCCCTAGAATGAAACCTAACATAGGACTGTGCCAAGGCATTTCCAAGGATGCCATTGGTGTAAACGCGGCGTTAAGACGATGCAAGCCTGAGGAAACTGACTTTTGCCGTGTCCCCAGTGGTTTCCGGCAACGTGATGAACGGACAGGCGCGCCGGGCATGAACCGGCACGCGCGCGTTGAGGGGTGCCGCCGCCTCGCCCGAAGGCCCGACGGTGGCGCCGTTGGGTGCCTCCACCAGGAAACGCCCATCCCAGAGGATTGGCGCCCCATCGTGCATGGTTACCGGTACAGGATCGATCCGCGAGGCTTCACGCGTCACCCAGAACTCCCGTTTGCGCCGGCCTACAATGGCCCCGGCCAGCGTGCAGCGCTGCGGGCCGCCGTTTGCCAGCCAGTGGCAAAGCCGCGCCAGCTCGGCTGGTTCCGGCTTCAGCTTGCCGCCGCCATAATGCCTGACGATGCGCGCCAGAATGCGGTGCTGCAGAGCTTCCGGCAAATTGGTGAATTCGATGAGTGGCGCAAAACAGACCCCGGCATCATCCTCGCTGAGCCACAGCTGCAGCCATTGATCGCTGCACCGCTGCAACATCCGGTCGGCCTCGGAGCAGGCTTGGCCAAGCCGGGCGAGGCGCTCCACCATCTCTTTACCGGTCGCCATCCCGGCCAGTTGCTGGCGCACCCGTACCCGCTCGAAGCGTGGATCATCGTTGCTTGGATCATCGATCCATGGCTGGCCGTGCCCCTCGAGATGGGCCCTGAGACCGGCCCGGGCGCAGGAGAGCAGCGGGCGCACCAGTGGCACGCCGTCCCAGTGGCCAAGGGCCGGAATACCTGCGAGGCTGGCGGGACTGAGCGTCCTTTTCAGCCGCATCAGCACCGTTTCGGCCTGGTCATCAAGAGTATGCGCGGTCAGCAGGGCTTCCGCGCCATGGGCCTTGCACCAACCCGCCATCAGGTCATAACGCGCCTGGCGGGCCTTGGCTTGCAGGCCGGTCGCCGGCTTGGCGCCTACCCACGTCAGGGTGTGATGATCAAGTCCGCTAGCATCGGCCCATTGGGCGACTTGCGCCGCTTCGGCGTCTGACCCCTCACGCAAACCATGATCGACGCTCAGGACCGATACGGATTTGCCCGTGGCCCAGGCGGCGGCAAGCCGCATGAGCGCCATCGAATCGGAACCGCCCGACACCGCCAGCGCCACATGGCGCATGGGCTCTATGAGTTGGAAATCAGCCTTGGGCTCAGCTTGAGCAGCCGGCACGCTTGGCTTCGGCCTGGGCCCGCTTGCGGGCATCGACCGCCTTGGGATACTCCGCACTCACCGCCTGATAGGCCGCGCACGCCTGTTCCGGCTGGCCGAGGCGATTGAGCGAAATGCCGAGCTTCAGCAGGCTGTCCGGCGCCCGGCGGCTCTTGGGATATTTCTTGTAACCCTGCAGGAAGGTCTGCGCGGCGCGCTTGAAATCGCCCTGGGCATAGAACGTCTCGCCCAGCCAGTATTGCGCGCTTCCCGCCAGGCTGTGATCGGGATATTTCGACATGAAAGTCGAGAAGCCCGACTCGGCATCGCCGAATTGGCGGCGCAGCAGGCTTTCGTTGGAACGCTCGTAAAGCGCCTCAGGCGATTCGGGCGCCAGCGCCACGGTCTCGATGGCATCGCTGCCGCCGTCAGTCGAATCGGTGGCCAAGGTATTCTGCTGAACACCATTCTGTTGCACGCTGTTCTGCTGCTGCAGGAAGGCATCGTCGCCCGGTTCCTGCTGCGAGGGCGGAACCAGAACCTTGCCCTGGAAGCCGCCGTCATTGGGCTGGGCGGCGGCGTTATCCATGGCACCCAGAATCTTCACGCCCGGCGCATTGTTGAGCTCGGGCAGCGGTTCGGCCGGGGTTGCCTGCTGCAAGTTCAGATTGTTTTCGAGCGGCTGCTGCTCGATGGTCTCGATGCCACCGTCATCGCTCTCGGCGAGCGGTGCTGCGGCCGAGGCTGCGGCCAGGCGCTTCTGCTGGGTTGCCGGAGCCGGTGCGGTAAGCTCTTCCGCCGCACCCGACTTCAACGGGACAGTCTGGCCGCGCAACTGCTTCACCTCGAAGGACAGCTCTTCAACCTGGCCGCTGAGCTGGCGCACCTGCTCTTCCAATTGCTGCATCCTGACAGCCATTTCGGCGGCATCTTGCGCCATGGCGGGCGTTAGCATGCCAATCCCTAAAAGGGCGGCTAGGGCTACCGAGGATTTCACCAGTCTCAGCATGTTCGACACCAACCAGCACCTTCAAGGGCGCCTCACTCTGTTCACTGCCGGACCTGAACCGGAATCGCGGTGAAATTGAGGC
>JANPCS010000079.1:0-8049 GCA_031431065.1 Hyphomicrobiales bacterium
CGAGTTGGCCGACGAAATTCTTGCCCGGATCCACACTCAACGGCCAGAGTTTTTCGAACACCTGGTCATCGATGTGCTGTTGGCGATGGGTTACGGAAGCCGAAACCACGAGATGGCGCAATGTCTGGGCCGTACAGGTGACGGCGGCGTTGACGGCGTCATTGCGCTCGACGAGCTTGGCCTCGATCAGGTGTGCATTCAGGCCAAGAGACTTCGCCCCGGCAATCCGGTTCCGATAGGCGAAGTAAGGGATTTTGCCGGTAGCCTTGAGGCCCGCCATGCCGGTAAGGGTGTCTTCGTATCGACCACGCATTTCTCGCCGGGGGCTTCGGAGTTCTGCGCGAAGCTATCGCGCAAAGTTGTGCTGATCGATGGACTGAGGTTGGCGGACCTGATGATCCGCCACAACATCGGTGTGCGGGTGAAAGACACGTTTCACCTCAAGCGAATAGATTCGGGCTACTTCTCCGTGACGCCGTCAATCACCACTGCCGAAACGATCTCAGCCTCAATCCAACCGCGCAGGTAAGAAGCAGCCCGCAGCCCGGCATTCTCCGGATCGTCAAAGGCCGCGATCATCTCGCAAACGATGCTGAATGGCAGGCCCTCACGGGCGCTGTCGATGGCCATTGCCTCCTCTGCTCCGAGAATGCGGAAACGCGAACCCAGACCCTGCCGCCAGACCATAATCTCCGTTGGCATTGCCGTGTCCTCGGGCCGGGGTGGAGGTTCCTCGCACTTGAGACTGGCCCACAGGCTGCTGACATTGGTGGTCACCGCGAAACGATGCACTGTGGGGGCAATCTTGAACGAGGCAGATGCGAAATGCTCGGGCGGAACCGCGGCAAGTTCGGCCATCGTCACAATGGGATGGTCGGGTCCATCGAAGGATTCGTTTATCGCCCGCTCCAGTCTTGCAAGTTCGGCGATTTCAGGCTGACGGCGATAGTGCGGCGACGATGTCAGGAAATCCGGCAAATGACGGGAAAACCACCGTGCATTTGGCTGGTCGGAAGGGTGGGCAAGAATGTAGCGGCTGGCCATTTCATTGAAACGGACGTCACCCAGGTAAGTTCGAAGTTTCTCGTAGTCGTGAGCGATAAACTCGGTCAAGCGGAGACTGTAAGCATTCTTGTAGACGGCGAGCCGGCCGGCCTGAGTGCCGGTTGGCGGCTTGGCCACCAAGCTTTCAGCTACGCCCGATTTTCCCAACACCGCGCGCTGCACAGCATGCTGAAGATCGGCTAGCCGGTTCATGCTGCTGCTCCCTGACCCAGTGCGGATGCAGCAATGCTCCTGGCATGCTCCAGTTCTTGCACGAGATCGGCCAATGGCGGAATGTTGTCGTCACGTTCAATCATTGTTGAAACCGGTCCAAAGCGTTGCAAGGCCTTGGCATAGAGCGACCACACTTCCGGGCAAACCGGCTGGTCATGCGTGTCAATGAGACAGGTCTCGCCTTCGCTGTGGCCGGCAAGGTGGAACTGCACCACGCGCTCGGCAGGAATCGCGTCAAGGAAGCGATCGGTTTCGAATGCATGGTTGGTACCCGAAACGAATACATTGTTGATATCGAGCAGCAGCCAGCAATCGGCCCGGCGGGCGAGCTCTGCGACGAATTCCCACTCGCTCATCTCGGAGCATTCATACTCGATGTAACTTGAGACGTTCTCGATCACCAGACGCCGCCCGAGAAAATCCTGAACCTGACTGATGCGCGAGGTGACGTGGACAAGCGCTTCTTCGGTGTAGGGCACCGGTAAAAGATCGTGGAGGTTCACACCGTGTACGCCCGTCCAGCACAGATGGTCCGACACCCAGCGTGGTCCGATGCGATCCGCCAATCCCTTCAGGCTCGTCAGGTAACCTCGATCGAAAGGAGCCGTCGAAGCGATGGAAAGCGACACACCATGCATGACGATCGGATAGCGTTCGGCAACGGCCTCAAGCATCCGCAGCGGCTGACCGCCGGGAATCATGTAGTTTTCGGAAATCACTTCGAACCAGTCGACGGCGGGGTTGCCGTCGAGGATCTCGCGATAGTGTTGGGCTCTGAGGCCGAGGCCGAAACCAAGGCTGTGGGGGCGCTGCCGCATCATTTTGTCGGGATGTGCCGCGAGTCTGGCGACTCGCGGCGCCCCTTACAACTAGCCTTCGACCTTACCGCCGGCAGCATCGCACTCGGCCTTGGTGGTCGACAGGAACCCTTGGCCCTTGCAGGCATTCAGGCCCTTGCAGGACGAGCTGCCGGTCTTGCATTCCGACGTGCCCTTGCAGGAATTGATACCGACGCAATGAACCTTGGCCTCCGCAGCGTGAGCAGGCGCCGGAGCCAGGCCGGCGATGGTGAGCGCGAAGGCGGCGGCGGCAAGCGCCGCGCCCGATTTGCCGATATGCTTCATGGTGTTTCTCCTGGTTTGTTTGAGAACCGCAGTTCGGGTTCGCGACATTCAATGCCAAACCGGGCCGTTGTCCGCCAATCACATGGCTGTGCGCCCGCTCACAGTTGAGTGAAGGCAACGTTACTCTTTGAGCAGGAAAGTGAGCTTCATGTGGACGCGCCACTCGGCTACCTTGCCGTTCTTGACCACGCATTTGATATCCTGAACCCATGCGCCTTCGACATTGTCCAGTGTCTCGTCGGCGCGGCGGATACCGGTTTCGACCGCATCCTCAATGCTCTTGGAAGACGAGGCGGTGAGCTCAATGATCTTGGCGACAGTATTGGTCATGGCAGGCAATCCCCTGTTTCGGTTCTGGGGAAAACGGCCCCATAGCCGTTTTCACATTCCTCAGAGTAGCATAAGATGCAGCCTTGCGTTTCAATGAAATCAAGCATGGCATGGCCCTCAATATTATCAAACTCTGCGTCGGCGTGAGCGAAATCGAGGAGATGGAATCCTGGGTGAAGATTGCCAGGGGCAGCCGGGAAACCCTGGATCATGTCACCCGGATGTTTCCCAAACGGCGCGAGGAAATCGTCCCTGGCGGATCGCTGTATTGGGTCATTCGCGGCATGATCTTGTGCCGCCAGCCGATATCCGCGCTAGAGGAAGTCACCGGCGCTGACGGCATCGGCCGCTGCCGCATCGTTTTCAGACCGCAAATCATCCTGGTGCGGCCGACGCCGAAACGAGCCTTCCAAGGCTGGCGTTATCTGAGTGCCGCAGATGCGCCGCCCGATCTCCCGAAAGCTGCGAAAGCGGAAGGCATGCCCGAGAAGATGCGCCGGGATTTGGCGGAGCTCGGGCTACTTTGAACATCCGGCGGCTCAGCGAGGGTGATCTTGTGGAAGACATTGGACCAGTAACTGACTTCACACCGGGATGTTGTCGATGAGCCTCGTCTTGCCGAGCCAGGCGGCAGCGATCAAGCGCAAGGGCTCGTTCATGTTTTGTGGGATGCCAAGACTCTCGGCATTGCGGGCGGTTACGTAGTCGACCTTGAAGCCAAGGGCCGTCAACGCGCGCCAGGCAGAACGGGCGGCCGACTGCGGATCGGTGCCGGCGCGGATGCGTTCGGCGGCCTTTTGCAAGTTATTGTAGATGGCGATTGCCTGTTGGCGCTCGGCCAACGACAGGTAGACGTTGCGCGACGACCTGGCGAGACCGTCTTCTTCGCGAACCGTCGGCACTCCAATTACTTCGATTGGCATGTCGAGGTCTTTCGCCATGCAGGTGACGACCTTCAGCTGCTGATAGTCCTTTTCGCCGAACATGGCGTAGTCCGCACCGGTCTGAATGAAGAGCTTTGCAACGATTGTGGAGACGCCGTCAAAAAAGTGCGGGCGGAACTTGTCCTCAAGGCCGGCCTTCGCTGGGCCCGCAAGCGAAACGGTCGATGAAAAGCCCGGTGGATAGACTTCATCGGGGCTGGGCGAGAAAACCAAGTGAGTGCCGGCCTTGCCAAGCTTTTGCACGTCGCCATCCTCGTCGCGTGGATACTTGCTCAAGTCCTCATGCGCCGCAAACTGCCTGGGGTTCACGAAGATGGTGGTGACGATGCGGCCGGCGCGTTTCAGGCCCTCGGTCACCAGTTGGGCGTGGCCGGAGTGGATGGCGCCCATGGTGGGAACGACAGCGTAGGTCAGCCCTTCAGCACGCCATTTGGCGGTTTCACGGCGGAGCGCTGCAATGGTTCGGATGACTTTCGGTTTCATGCACAGGGCTCTTTTGAGGGGCTGAGATCAAGCTGCGCTGATTCCTTTACTTCCTCCATGACGAAGTAGGAATGCGTGCTCTCGACCATTGGCAATGCACCAAGCACACCGCCGAGAATGCTGCGGTATTCGCCCATATCCCGCACGCGGATTTTCAACAGGTAGTCAAAACCGCCGCCGACCATGTGGCACTCCAGTATCTGCTTCACCGGTTTCACGGCGGCATTGAAGGCTTTCAGCATAGCTTCGTCTGTGGATTTGAGGCTGACCGTGACCAGGACCATGAGGGCATGGCCCAGGGCCCGCGGATTGAGCCTCGCATGATAACCCGAAATCACTCCGGCATTCTCCAGCCGCCGCAGCCGCAGGGTGCAGGGTGTCGGAGAGAGATTGACGCGTTTTGCCAATTCAACGAGCGCCAGCCTGGCGTTGTCTTGCAATGCCGCCAGGATGGCCAGGTCGATTGCATCGAGATCCACTGGTTCTTGCAGTTCTTTCGGCATGATTTCGCCAGCTTTGGGCCGATTTCAATTTGAAACCTCCATAACAGAGGCAATCTTTGGTGAGAAGCGCATTGCGATTCGTGGCAAGAATGCGCCGTTCATGGAGACCTGCCGATGTCCGCTTTGCCTGATCGTTCCGCCATTGCCGCGAAACTCTTTGCCGATGAAACAGCAACGGTGCGGGCGCTGGCGGCGGAGGCCGCATTGCCCCTGGATGACCAGAAGCGCGTTGCGGAACTCGCCCGGCAACTGGTGGCGGCGGTGCGCGCAGCGCGGCGGCAACAGGGTGGAATTGACGCCTTCATGCAGGAATACTCACTGTCGTCGGAAGAGGGCGTGGTGCTGATGTGCCTGGCGGAGGCGCTGCTGCGCATCCCCGATACCGGAACGGCTGACAAGCTGATCGCCGACAAGGTGGGTGGCAAGGACTGGGAGCGGCACCTGGGGCAGTCGGAATCGCTGTTCGTCAACGCGTCCGCCTGGGGACTGATGCTGACCGGGCGTTTCGTCGATTTGGGGCGCATCGCGTGCAGCGATGTCGGGGGCTATCTCAAGAAGCTGGTGACGCGCTCCGGCGAGCCGATTGTGCGTAATGCCATGAAGCAGGCGATGCGCATCATGGGCAAGCAGTTCGTGTTGGGGCGGACCATCGACGAGGCGCTGTCTATTGCAGCGCCCCTTGAAAACGAAGGCTATCGCTTTTCCTATGACATGCTGGGCGAGGCGGCCTTCACCATGGAGGACGCGCGGCGCTATTACGCCTCGTATCAGAATGCCCTGGCGATCGTTGGTGCAAAGTCCAGAGGGGGTGACATATTCGGGCGCGCCTCGATTTCGGTGAAGCTGTCGGCGCTGCATCCGCGCTATGAGGAAAAGCAGGAGGCGCGAGTGATGGCCGAGCAATTGCCGCGCGTAGCGGAGCTGGCCGTTCAGGCCAAGGCACTCAATGTCGGCCTCACCATCGATGCCGAGGAAGTGAACCGGCTGGATCTGTCGCTGGAGCTGTTCGGGCGGCTCTTGCACGATAAGAGGCTCAACGGCTGGAACGGGCTTGGGCTGGCGGTTCAGGCCTATTCCAAGCGGGCAAAGCCGGTGCTGGAATGGCTGGCAAAACTCGCCGAAGCGACGGGCCGGATCATCCCGGTGCGGCTGGTGAAGGGCGCCTACTGGGACACCGAAGTGAAGCGTTCGCAGGAGCAGGGCCTGCCGGCCTATCCGCTGTTCACGCGCAAGGTTTCGACCGATGTGAGCTATCTCGCTTGCGCCAGGTATCTGTTGGGGCGGCGCGACGTGTTCTATCCGCAGTTTGCCACCCATAATGCGCATTCGTTGGCGGCGATCTCGGTAATGGCGGGCAATGACCGGCGCTTCGAATTCCAGCGGCTCCACGGCATGGGACAGGCGCTCTATGAGCAGGTGGTGGGGGCCACCAAGATGAACCAGCCGTGCCGCATCTACGCGCCGGTGGGGAGCCATGAGGATCTGCTGGCCTATCTGGTGCGCCGCCTGCTGGAGAATGGCGCCAATACCTCGTTTGTCAACCGGTTGGCCGATGACGAGGCGCCGATTGCCGATATCATTGCCGATCCGGTGCTGGAGGTTGGAAAACTTGCCAATATTCCGCATCCCAGAATTCCGTTGCCCGCCAACATCTTCAGGGGCCGCGTCAATTCGGCGGGCGCGGCGATGTGGGATGATGCGACGCGCATGCGGTTCACGAGCGGCGTTGCACAGGCCTTCCGCCAGCCAGTGAACGGCCATGCGCTGGTCGACAGCAGGGCTGAGATGTCTGGGCCGTCACGGATTATCACGTCTCCACATGATCGGCGGCTGGTGCTTGGCGAGATGCGCGAGGCTGATGAAAATTCCGTGGCGCGGGCCATGCAGCTTGCCAGTTTGGCGCAGATCGAGTGGGACCTTGGCGGCGGCGCGGCGCGGGCGCACGTGCTGGAGCGGGCTGCCGATCTTTACGAGGCCAATGCCGGGCGTTTCGTGGCGCTGCTGGTGCGCGAGGCTGGAAAGTCCCTCGACAATGCCATGTCCGACCTGCGCGAGGCGGTGGACTTCCTGCGCTATTATGCCGTTCAGGCGCGGGCTGAGTTCGAAGCCGCTGTTTTGCTGCCCGGTCCCACCGGTGAGCGCAATGAGCTGACCTTGCATGGGCGCGGCGTGTTCGCCTGTATTTCGCCATGGAATTTTCCACTGGCGATCCTCACCGGGCAGGTCGCGGCAGCGCTGGCGGCTGGCAATGCGGTGATCTCGAAGCCTGCCGAGCAGACGCCGCTGGTGGCCTTCGAGGCGGTGAGGCTGCTGCATCAGGCGGGCGTTCCGGCTGCCGTGCTGCATCTGTTGCCGGGCGATGGCGCGCGCATCGGCAAGGTGCTGCTGGCGCATCCGGCACTCTCTGGCGTGGCTTTCACCGGTTCCAATGATACGGCGGCGATCATCAACCGGGCCTTGGCGGCGCGCGATGGCGCGATCCCCACGCTCATTGCCGAGACTGGCGGCATGAATGCGATGATCGTCGATTCATCAGCACTTCCCGAGCAGGCGGTGCGCGATGTGCTGGCCTCGGCCTTTGACAGTGCCGGTCAGCGTTGCTCGGCGGCCAGGCTGTTGTTCGTGCAGAACGATGTGGCGGATCGCGTCATCGCGATGCTGAAAGGCGCCATGGCGGAACTGACGATCGGCGATCCGCTGGATTTCGCAACCGATGTCGGACCGGTGATCGACGAGGAGGCGAAGGCCTCACTTGATGCCCATAAGACGCGCATGCGAAGCGAGGCAAAAACCATTATCGATCTGCCACTTCCACCAGATTGCGCGCATGGCACGTTCGTTTCTCCGGCGGCCTTCGAACTGGCCTCGCTGGCGCCTTTGAAGCGCGAGGTGTTCGGGCCGGTGCTGCATGTGGTGCGCTTTGCCGGGGACCGGATGGCTGAAGTTTGCGCGGCGCTCAACGCCACGGGCTATGGCCTGACGCTGGGGCTGCATACGCGGATCGAGTCGACGGCGGCCGAGGTGCGGCGCCTGGCGCGGGTTGGCAACATCTATGTCAACCGCAACCAGATCGGTGCCGTGGTGGGCGCCCAACCCTTTGGCGGCGAGGGACTTTCCGGCACCGGGCCGAAAGCCGGGGGCCCGCATTACCTGCATCGCTTCGCCACCGAGCGGGTGTGTTCGACCGATACCACGGCGTCTGGCGGCAATGCGGCGCTGATGTCGATGTGATCACTCAAATTTAACCAGTCTGCTTAAGTCCGCCTTGAGCGTCGGGGTCTTAGAATAGCGCTCCAAGAGGACTTTCGATGTGCTTTGACCCGAAACGCGAGCCCAGGGAGGCCTTCACCTCCTTTGAAGAGGCGACCCAGGACCTGGAGCGGATGG
>JANPCS010000080.1:0-10293 GCA_031431065.1 Hyphomicrobiales bacterium
TATTTCGGCCTTGCCATTTTCGGCATTCCGGTGGGGCCATGGACGGCAGCCAGTTGCGCCCTGTCGATCTATGCCAGTGCCTATCTGGGAGAGATATGGCGGGGAGCCCTGCTGGCCATCCCGCGCACCCAATGGGAGGCCGGCGCCTCTCTCGGTCTCGGCCAGTTCAGCCAGCTCCGCTACGTGATCGTGCCACAGGCGCTGCGTGTCGCTACGCCGCCGACCGTCGGCTTCCTCGTGCAACTGATCAAGGATACCTCGCTCGCTTCGACCATTGGTTTTGTCGAGCTGACCCGCGAAGGACAGACGACGACCGCGGCGACATTCCAGCCATTTACGGTCTATATGACCGTGGCGGTTCTGTATTTCCTGATGTGTTTTCCGCTCACGCAATTGAGCCGCCGGCTCGAGCGGAGGTTGCATGGCGCTCGTTGAAATGACCGGCGTTGAAAAGTCGTTCGGCGCCAACCGGGTGCTCGACAATGTCTCGTTGAGCGTCGAGACGGGCGAAATCATTGCCATCATCGGGCGTTCGGGATCGGGAAAGAGCACGTTGTTGCGATGCGTGAACGGACTTGAGCCAATCCAGGCCGGACGGATCGTCGTCGACGGCACCACCGTCAACGACCCCAAGACCGATCTCCGGCGATTGCGCCAGAAAGTCGGCATCGTGTTTCAGGGGTACAATCTGTTCCCGCATCTGTCGGTCGCGCGCAACATCACCCTCGCGCCGATGGTCGCCAAAGGCATGCCGGAACAGCAAGCGCTGCAGATCGCCCGCGACGTCCTGCGCCGCGTCGGACTGGAAGACAAGCTCGACGCCTATCCCGATGAGCTTTCCGGCGGCCAGCAGCAACGCGTGGCAATTGCCCGATCGCTCGCCATGCAGCCAGCGCTGATGCTGTTCGGCGAGATCACGTCCGCGCTCGACCCGGAACTGACCGGAGAGGTTCTCAAGGTGCTGGAGGACATGGCGCGCTCCGGCATGACGATGCTGCTGGTAACCCATGAAATGGGTTTCGCGCGGCGCTTCGGTTCGCGCGTGGTCTTCATGCATGCTGGCCGGATTCACGAAGAGGGGCCGGCGGCGAATACGCTGGCACTCCCCAAGACCCACGAACTCGAGACCTTTCTTGCCGCCGTGCTTCACTAGCAACCAGAAGGAGAGAAGTAACATGAAACGCTTGTTTACGATCATCGCCGCATTGGCGCTGACACTCTCGGCCGCGACCCTGGCCCGTGCCGACGACCTGGCGAATATCCTCGCCAACGGCGTCGTGCGGATCGGCGTACCCGTGGACGTGCCGCCCTTCGGTTCGCAGGATGCCAATCGCAATCCTGTCGGGCTGGATGTCGAGCTTGCCGAAAGCATCGGCAAAGCGCTCGGCGTCAAGGTGGAACTGCAGCAGATCACCGGTGCGAACCGGATTCCCTATCTCATCACCAATAAAATCGACATCGTGATTGCCGCGCTGGGAATGACGCCGGAACGGGCCAAGCAAATAACCTACACGTCGCCCTATGCGGATACCTTCGATGCCGTGTACGGCCCAAAATCCCTGAACGTCAGTTCGGCCGCCGATCTGGGTAGCTACAAGATCGTCGTCACCAAGGGCACAACGCAGGACATGACCCTGACGGGCATGAATGCCGAGGCCAATTTCATGCGGACCGAGGACGATGCGACGGCGGCCACCGCCTATCTTTCCGGCCAAGCCGAACTCATCGCCACCAATAGCCTTGTCGTGCAGGAACTGCTGAAGCAGAACGCCGGCAAGGAGTTCGACCGCAAGTTCATGCTGGCCCGCGGACCCGCCCACATGGGTGTGCGGATGGGTGAACAGAACCTCGCCAACTGGCTCAACGTGTTCTTATATTCCGCCGTGATGAGCGGTGAGCTCGACAAGATGACCCAGAAATACCTTGGCCATCCCTATGAGCCACTTCCCGCCCTCTGACACCAAGTATGCCCCGGGAACATTCGCTGTTTCAGCCAATGCGTTCCCGGGGCTGATCGTTCTCAGAGATCCAGAGCCTGCGGCATGATGACGATATCGCGGATCGCGACATGGGGCGGACGGGTGAGCATGAACAGCACCGCCTCGGCGACATCTTCGGACCTGATGCCGGTGTGATCGGCGACATGGCGAGCGATGTCGGCCTCCTCGGTGATTGCCCATAGCTCATTGAGCACCGTACCCGGGGCAATGGCACCGACGCGAATATTGTCGCGAATAAGCTGGCGGCGCAGACCGTAGACAAAGGCGTTGATGGCGTGTTTGGAGGCCGAGTAAACTGGCTCCATCGGCAAAGCTTCATGCCCGGCAATCGAGCTCGTCACGATGATATCGCCGCTCTTGCGCGCCTGCATGCCGGGCAATGCAGCACGCACGGCCCGGAACACTGCATTGACGTTAACAGTCAAAAGTTGATCCCAGGCGGCGGGATCCTGGTTGGCAACCTCGCCAGTAATGTAAATTCCGGCATTGGCAAACAAAATGTCGAGATGGCCAAGACCTGAAATCGCCTCGGCGACCATTCGGTCAACATCCGCCGGGCATAGCATATCGGCGACGACGATGACGGTCTCGGGACCAAGTTCGGCGGCCAGGACCCTGAGTTTCTCTGCCGAGCGGGCACTGATTGCTACCCTCACTCCTTCTTTCGCGAGACTGCGGGCAGTGGCGCGGCCGATGCCGGAACTCGCGCCGGTCACGAGGGCCGTTTTGCCACGCAAAGTTTGATTGAAGTTCAAGTTCGCCTCACAACACATCAAGCTCAAGACTCTACTTGCCAGTAGAGGACCGTCCAGACAAGACAATCCCGCTCCGCACATCAGCCTGAGACCGTCCGTCATCGCCGGAAAGCATCGCCCAATATTCGTTCACTGGCGAGTTGTATTCGCTTTGCGGCAGGGACAGGATCGAAATCCAACTTCGGCAGTCGACGCAGTGCGCGCGTGACTGGGCTTGCTCAGGCTTTGGGGCGCACGCTGGAGTGGGTGCGTGCCGACTCGTAAGCTGCCTCGACAAGAGCGTAGGTCTTGAGATTGTCTTCGCCCGATGTATCCGCCGGCACGCCGGCACGCAGCGCGTCGAGCATGTGCTTGCAGGTGTTGCGTGCCGCCTCCTGGGAAACATGCCACGGCCTCGTTGTCCACGACAGCAGTGGCGTGCCGGCGCGCTCCTCGAAGGAGAGTCCCTGGGTGGTGACGGCCATCACCTCGCCTTTCTTCATGATGATCGAACCCAGCGGCCCTTCGATTTCCAGAAGCGTCTCCGGAAAAGCATCATCCGAACGCCGTGCTTCATAGGTGCACTCGACGACCGAAACCGCCCCCGACGTGTGGCGGAGCGTCATGGTGGCCGTGTCCTCGGCGCGAACCTTCGGATTGCGGCGCTGCGTCTCGCAATAGACACGCTCCACTTCGCCCATGAACACGCGCGCCAGATCGAGCACATGAATGCCGACATCGAGAATGGCGAGGCGTTCCTCGTTGTAAAAATAGGGTTGACCCTTGTAGACGTCATAGCCGGTGCGGAAACAGATGCGCGCCCAGCTCGGGGTTCCGATGGTGCCGGCGGCGATCACCTGGGACACACGCATCATGGCGCTGGCAAAGCGAAAATTTTCGTGCACCGCGAGCCATGTCCCGTGCGACTTGGATTTCTCAACGATGGCCACGCATTCGTCCCACTCCGGCGCGAAGGGCTTTTGCACCACGGTTGAAATCTTGCGCTCGGCCGTCAGTGCCGCGAGTTCACGGTGAGTGTCCATGCGCGTCGTGATGTCAACGAGATCGAGCTGCACGGTGTCGAGCATCAGCCTCGCATCGGTGAACCATTGTGCGCCGAACGTCTCTCCCGCCGCGCGGGCTTTCGCCTCGTCGCGATCGCAGACCGCAACCAGTTGCGCGCCATCGGTTGCGAGGTCGCGCCAGGCGTTGAGATGGTTCTGGGCATAGAAGCCGCAACCGATCAATCCGACGCGCACAGGTGAAGGAGCCGAAGAGTTGTTCGTCATGTTCATGTCCTGACCACGTTAGATTTGCACCGAGTATCCGCCATCGACGGGAATGGCGGTCCCGGTGATGAAGTCCGAGGCGCGGCTGGCCAGGAAGACGGCGAGCCCCGCGAGATCCTCAGGCTGGCCCCAGCGGCCGGCCGGTGTGCGGTCCACCACTTTCGCGAACATGGCGGGGGCCGACTGGCGTCCGCCGCGCGTCAGGGGCGTGTCGATGAATCCGGGAAGAATGGCGTTCACTTGAACATTGTGCTGCGCCCAGGATACGGCCAGCGATTTGGTGAGTTGCACAACGCCGCCCTTGCTTGCCGCATAGGGTCCGATGATGCCCCCGCCGAAAATCGACGACATCGAGCCGACGGTGATGATCTTGCCGCCACCCGCTGTTCTGAATGCCGGAAGCACAGCCTTGGCGCAGAGAAAGGTACCCGTCAGGTTGGTATCGATGATCGCCTGCCATTCCGCGAGCGAATAGTCCTCCGGCGGTTTCCTGATATTGATGCCGGCATTGGCCACCAGAATGTCGATCCGCCCAAAGGCTCCCACGACCGCCTGGGTCATCTGCCCGACCGACGCTTCATCCGTGATATCGGCCTTGATCGCCATCGCCTGCCCGCCAATCGCCTTCAGCTCGGCCAAGGCAGCAGCACTCTTCTCCGCGTCCCGCCCGGCGATGGCTATACTGGCACCCGCGGCAGTAAGCCCCTTGGCGATGCCAAGGCCAATGCCGCCATTGCCGCCGGTGACCAGCGCAACGCGTCCTGTCAGATCAAATGGCCCGGTCATCTAGCATTAAGCCTTCAGGTTTGTTTGGCTCGGGAACCGGCAGAATGGCTCAATCAGGCTCGACCCTGATCTTCCGCCGCTCTAGTCTTTCCAGAACGGTCGTCCGCGAACTGTCGGTGAACACCGCGATGAAGATGATCACGCTGATAACGAGAGGATAGATATAAGGGTTGGCGTTGGTCATCACGAGGCCGTTCTCGACGGTCTGGATCAGCACCGCGCCGAACACGGTGCCCAGCACACCGCCGCGTCCACCGAACAGGCTGGTTCCACCCAGCACCGCAGCGGCAATCACCGGAAATTCTTTCTGGAAGCCGAAGGTCGATGAGGCCACCGCCACCTGGCTTCCGGACACCAGTCCGCCGACCGCCGCGCAGACGCCGCAGATGCAATAAACGGCAAACACCACGCGTTTGACGTTGATGCCGGCCTTGGCAGCGGCATCGGGATCGGCGCCGATGGCATAGACCTGCCGCCCGAACGCCGTCATCCTGAGCACGATCAGCGCGACGATCAGCACGGCGGCGAAAACCCAGATGGCCGAGGGGACGCCAAGATAGGCGGTGCGGCCGAAGGCGAGCACGCTCTTGCTGAACGGCACCATCTTGTTGCCGGAAAAATACAGCGCGATGCCCCTGCCGATGAACAGTGTGGAGAGCGTGGTGATGAAGGCTGCGACACGAAGTTGGGTGATCACGAGAGCATTCACGGCACCAAAGGCAAGCCCCAAGGCGATCACCAATGGAAAGGCAACGAGTGGCGGCATTCCGGCAAAGAAGACACCAAGAACGACCGCGCTCAGATACATGTTGGCGCCGACCGACAGATCGATGCCGGCGATCAGCAGGACGAAGGTCATGCCGATGGCGATGATCGCGATGTGGCTCGCCTGGTTCACGATGTTGACGAAGTTGACAGGTGTAAGGAAGCGGTCCGACATGGCGCCGAAAACGATGATGAGCACCGCAAAGAGGAGAAGCGGCGCATTTTGCAGGACAAGAAGCGTGAACTTGCCGCGGAGCCCATTCATTTCGATGTACTCCGGATTCCATCCCACATGGCAGCCCGCAGGAGTTCCTCCCGGTCGAAGCCGCCGCGCTCGAATGTGGCGCGGATTTCGCCATGCGCCATCACCATGATCCGGTCGCACATGCCGACGAGTTCTTCGATTTCGGACGAGATCATGAGGATGCCCGCGCCTCCGGCCGCCAGGGAATTGATGATCTTGTAGACCTCGTTCTTGGCGCCAACATCGATGCCGCGCGTCGGCTCGTCGAGGATGAAGACTTTCGGATCACGTAAGAGCCATTTGCCGATGACCACCTTCTGCTGGTTGCCGCCCGACAGGTTCTTGACCAGCGTGCGGGCAATATCCCTGGCGCCGATCTGCACGGATGTGCTCATCTTCCGCACGCCGGTGTCGAGGCGTACGCGATCAATCATTCCGGCGAAGCCGCCAGCATAGTTCTGCAGCGACGACAGCGCGATGTTGTTGTCGATCGGTGCCTCCATCATCAGGCCCTCGGCACGGCGGTCTTCGGTAAGGAAGGCCATGCCATGGTCCATGCAGACGGTTGGTGTCGGCGCAGCGAGCGCTATACCCGAGACCTTGATCTCGCCACCGCTGAAGGGTTCGATGCCGAACAGGATGCGCGCCAGTTCGGAACGGCCGGCACCCATGAGCCCCGACATGCCGAGCACTTCACCCGCTTTCAGCGCGAACGACATGTCCTTCACGGTGCCGCGCTGGGTGATACCGGAGACCTTGAGAACCGGGGCGCCCTTGGCGGCACTGTGGTCGCGCGGCGGGAACAACTGGTCGATGTTCCGGCCCACCATCAGCGTTATCATGCGCTCGATGGTCATTTCGGACTTCAGCGCATTGCCCACCACATGGCCGTCGCGCAGCACCACGATGTCATCGCAGAGCCGCATCACGTCAGCGAGAATATGGCTGATGTAGATGATCGCGATCCCCTGCGATCGCAGGCGGTTGATGATGTCGAACAGCCGGCCGGTCTCGCGCGTCGTCAACGACGTCGTCGGCTCGTCGAAAATGATGACCTTTGCCTTGGCGCCGAGCGCCTTGGCGATCTCGACAAGCTGGCGTTCGCCCTGCGAGAGCTTGTTGACCAGCGTCGTGGGCGAAAGATCGAGATCGACAGCCGCCAGTAGCTCCGCTGCCCGCTTGCGTGCGGCGGCCCGGTCGATGAAGGGCAGCCCCGGCACCAGCTTGGGGAACTCGGTGATGAACAGGTTCTCGGCGATGCTGAGGTTGCGGAACAGGTTCAGTTCCTGATGGATGAAGGCGATGCCGTGGCGCGCCGCGTCGCGCGGACCCTTGGGCTTGTAATCAGCGCCATCGAACTGGATGTGGCCCGCGTCCATCTGGTGGACGCCGCCGATGATGTTCATCGTTGTCGACTTGCCGGAGCCGTTCTCGCCAACCAGACCCAGCACGCGGCCCGCCTGCAGCGAGAAGCCGGCCTTGTGCAAGACCTCGACGCCGAAGAAACTCTTGCACAGTCCCTCGACCTCGAGCAGGGCACGGCCCGCCGACGGCATCCGTGTTGCGAGAGGAGCCGTCATCCGCGCACCAGCAGGCGGTGGCGCAGTGCGTCGATAATCGCCGCGGCCAGAATGATACTGCCCTTGATGGCGAACACCGATGCAATGGGAAGGCCCATGAGTTGCAGGCTCTTGTCAATCACGGTGAGAAACAGAACGCCGAAGATTGTCCAGAGTATCTTGCCCTTGCCGCCGAAGAGGCTGACGCCGCCAATGACGGCCGCGCCGACGACATCAAGAAGAATCCTCTGACCGAGCACCGGCGTTCCGGTTTCGAGGCGGCCGGTATACAGAATGGAAGAGATCGCGGCGCAGACGCCGGAGATGACAAAGGCCCAGAAGATGACCTTTCGGACAGGCACGCCGGAGACTGCTGCCGCCTTGGGGTTGAGGCCCACGGCATAGAGCCAGCGGCCATAGACCGTGCGGCTGAGGATGAAATGCGCGACACCCGCAACGACCAGCACGACCGCGAGCGAGACCGGCAAGCCTGCCACGCGGCCCTGCCCGATCTCGATGAAGGCGCGCGGCAGATTGCCGATGCTGCTGGCGTCGGTGTGAAGCGTCGTGTACCAGATGGCAGCACCCGAAAAGAACATCATCGTTGTCAGCGTCACGATGAAGGATGGCATGTTGAAGCGCGTGGTGCACATGCCGTTGAACGTGCCGATCACACCGCCAACCGCGATGAAGGCCAGGATACCCGCGGCGATCTCGAAGCCGGTGCCGTTGGCGTAGCCCGCATCGCCCGTCATTACAGAAGCGCCGACAACGCTGGCCATGGCGATGATCGAGGGCGCCGAGAGATCGATACCAGCGACGATCAGCACGAAGGTCTGGCCGATCGCCACGACCAGCAGCGGCATCATGGCGCTGAGAATATCGAGGAGCGTATCGGCCGCGGCGATTTCCGGAACGATCGTCCACATGACGGCGAAATAGAAAACCGTCAGGACGAGAACCAGATACTCCGACAGGAGCAGACGCTTCCATCCGGCCTGGGCGCGCGGCTTCGATGAGATCGTTGCATCGGCAGAAGTCATTGATCACAGGCTCGCGAAAAAACCGGACGGCAACGCCGCCACGACGGCAAGGTCATGGCGGCGCTCTGATTTAGATCAGCCGTTCTGCTTTTTCCAGACCGTGTAGCCCCACATCTCTTCCTGCTTTTCGGCAAGATTGGCCTGGGTGATGACGAAGCCCGGATCGAGCAGAAGCTTTTCCGGCTTCTTGCCGTCCCACATGTCCTTGAAGGCCTGGAAGGCCATGTCGACTTCGAGGAACAGGTTCTGGACGCCGCAGGCATCGAGATAACCGTCCTTGAGCCGCGCATAGGCACCCTCGTCGCCGTCGAAACCGCCGAACAGCACGTGGCCTTCTTCGCCGCGCTTGTGCCACTTGCCGGCGGTCTGCAGCACCTGCTCGATCTGCGGATGCATGAAGTCGGAAGAAGTGACGAGGAAGTTGATGTCCGGGTTGGCCTGAAGCGCGTTGGTGAGGCCGGCGAAGGCCTTGTCGGCGTTCCATTCGGTCGAGACGCGGGCCACCACTTCGATGATGTCGGCGTTCTTGTCGACGACGTCGAAGAAGCCGTCGCGGCGCTGGATGGCGTTCACATCGCCGAGATCGCCGATCAGCAGGCAGGCCTTGTACTTGCCGCCCATCTTCTTGGCCTCGTCGACGAGGAACTGGACGGTGTCGGCCATGATCTTGCGGTTGTCCGCCTGGATCGCCACGGAATAGGCGTCGCTCTCGGCGGGCGGCCGGTTGAAGTGCACCATCGGGATGCCGGCTTCATTGGCGGCGCGGATGGCCGGGATCACGGCTTTCGAGTCGGTCTGGATGATCAGGATGCCGTCGACCTTGCGACCGATCATCGCCTTGGTCTGTTCGAACTGCTTGTTGTCATCGAAGTCGGAGATGTTCTCCAGCGTCTCCCAGCCATTCTCCTTGGCCTTGACGCGCATGATCTCGATGCCGGACACCCAGAACGGCGAAACAAGACTGTCGAACAGCAGGGCAACCGTCTTGTTGCCCGCGGCCTTGACCATCACCGGCATGCCAAGTGTACCGGCGGCCAACAACGCGCCGACCGTAAAATCGCGACGAGTAATCTTCATTTGTAGTCCTCCCGAATGTGGGCAGCACCTTCTTCGGTGTGCTGCAAGCACCGAGGGCATTCGGCGCACGGAAATCTTTTAAGGTCGCAAAAGTTGTTAGACAAGCCGGATTCGCAAATTTGTTAGACAACTTTTCAATTGCGTGTCAGGTATGCAAATATGACAAGGGAAGATGCCCAGGTGCAATTGCGGGCGTCCGCAAAGACACCGGCCGCCGAAGAGATCGCACGGAACCTGGCGGCGTTGATCCGCGATGGGGCGATCGCGGCTGGCACAAAACTGCCGACCGAGCAGCGCCTCAGTGTGCAGTATGGCGTCAGCCGCACCGTCGTGCGGGAGGCCGTTTCGCGCTTGAAATCCGATGGTTTGGTGGAGTCGCGCCAGGGTAGCGGGGTGTCTGTTGTCCCCGCATCGCTCAGAAGATCATTCAAGCTCCACGGGGCGATTTTGGAGAAACAGCAGGTCGTCGAGCTGCTGGAACTACGTCAGCCGCTCGAAATGGCCTCGGCCCGTTTGGCGGCGGTACGGCACACGCCGCAGGAATTGGCGGAAATTGCCGGCGCGCAAGAAAGAATGCAGCAATCCGAGGATGGGAGCGACGACGGTGTGCGGGCCGATCTTGATTTTCATCACGCAATTGCCAAGGCTACCGGCAATCCATTCTATGCCGATTTCATGGCCTTCCTGGGGGGTGCCTTACGGACAACCATTCTGACCGCGCGGTCGGAAAGCAAGAATCCCAACATCAAGGCCATCACGCTGCAAGAGCATCTGAATATCGTTCAGGCGATCGCAG
>JANPCS010000081.1:0-2375 GCA_031431065.1 Hyphomicrobiales bacterium
CAATATAGAATATCACGATAGCGGTTGAGATGACGAAAAAGGCTGTGCTGAAGGGGTGAGAGAGATCCTAGGACGACGTCTAAATTATTGGCAAATGGCGACATCAGTACTTGATGCGTCCGCCCTCAAACACGTTTCGACTACATTGCTGCACACCTTTCGCACCCAATATGACGCAGTCGTTCGTTTGGGTCCAATTCTCAATAATCTTGTTTTTGATCCCAAAATCCTGCAACCCTTTCTTGCCGAGGGCGGCATGTTCTATCGCAACGCTTCGGGCGCGCTAATGCTGGCCTATGTCGCCGCCGGGCGCCTGATTGGCTACCACGAGGGGCATATGAACCCCTGGGATTGCCTGGCCGGCTTGCTGATGATCGAAGAGGCTGGCGGTCGCAGCTGGCCTTACAACACGGACAAGATGATGGCCCAGGGCGATGCCATCCTGGGCAGCGCGCCCGGCGTCTTTGATGCGTTGGACCGCTTGGGCGCCTTCACCCGCGCACGGGCGCCGATCCGCCTCTGAGTGGGAGCGTCCAGGGTGCCATGCGGCTTGCGCCAGGCAGGGTCGGTTCTGGGTCGAAGTGACGAGTTCAGCTTCCCAGCACGCCGCCGTCGCGTTTGCGGATCACCACCGTCGATGAGCGTGGCCGTCCGCCAGCGCGGTAGTCGGGCCAGTTCGAATAGCGCGTGGGCGTGGCCGGGTCGCTGCGTTCGGAGGGCGTTTCGCCAGGATGCTGAATGTTCACAAAGGCTGTGGTCCCATCGGGCGTGAAAGTGATGCCGGTCACTTCGCAATTGATCGGGCCGGTCAGGAAACGCCTTGTTTCGCCGGTTGTCGTGTCGCAGACCAGCATCTGGTTGCTGCCCATGTTCTTCAACTCGCCTTGGTACATCTGCGCGGCAGCGGCGTCGGTTTGGATCCACAGCAGGCCGCGCTTGTCAAAAACGATGCCATCCGGGCAAGCGTAGATGTCGCCGTTGATGTTGCCCTTGGCTTCGGCCCGCGCATTGGCGGGGTCTCCGGCCAGCACCAGATGGTTCCAATTGAAGGATGCGCCGTCGAAATCGCCTTCCTTCTTCCAGCGGATGATCGAGCCCATGACGTTGTTGGCGCGTGGATTGGCGGCATCGACGCCGGGCATGTTGGACTGGCCGCGCGAGCTGTTGTTGGTCAGCGTGCAATAGACCCAGCCGTCACGCGGATGAATCGCCAGCCACTCGGGCCGGTCCATCTTGGTCGCGCCCAATAAATCGCTGGCCTGGCGCGACTTGATCAACACCTCGCCCTGATCGGCAAATCCGTTGGCCGCCGTGAGCGGGCCCTGGCCATGCAGCATGGGTAGCCAGCGGCCCGTGCCGTCGGCATCGAAGCGCGCGACGTACAGGGTGCCATGGTCCAGCAGTTCACGGTTGGCCTGCGCGGCGGTCTTGCCGCCACCGGCCGAGGCTATCTTGTCCCGGCTGATGAATCTGTAGATGTACTCAAAGCGCGCGTCCTCGCCCGAATAAACCACGGCCCGCCCGTCTTTCGTGACGCCGACCCAGGCGCCCTCGTGCGCGGCGCGGCCCAGGGCCGTCCGCTTGACCGGAATGCTCTCAGGGTCCATCGGGTCCACCTCGACCACCCAGCCGAAACGGTTCGGCTCATTGGGGTGTTTGGCGGCATTGAAACGCTCGTCGAAGCGCTCCCACTGATAAGCGCCATCTTTGCGCATGCCCCAACGCCTGTGGTGCGCCGGGATGTTGTCGCCGCCGCCGAAATAGAACATCCAGTTCTCTTCGCCCGAGAGGTAAGTACCCCAGGGCGTCTGGCTGCTGGCGCAGTTGTTCAAGGTGCCAAGCGCCAGACGTCCCGCCGGATCGAAGGCGGTGCGCATCATCGGGTGGTTTGCCGCTGGACCCTGGATGGCGAACGGTGTGTCCATGGTGAAGCGGCGCGCGTAGCGCGAGGGCCGCACCATCTGCCAGGCGCCGTTTTCGAACTTGACCTCGAACACGCCCAGGCCATGCGCGTTCTGCGCCTTCTTCGCTTTTTCAGCCGTCATGCCGGCAAAGCCGCCGACATGCAGCAGTCCGTCGTCGGTGTACTCGTGGTTGATGGCGATCAGGCCGTGCGTGGAACTGCCGTTGAGCGGGAAATATTCGAGGCCATCATGGTGCATGCCCATCTGCGCGGCCTGCTCGGCCGCCGAGTTGGAGCCGTCGAACTTGAAGGCCGGCATATTGCCTGCCAGACCCACCGGCTCGCCCCAGGCGGCGATGGGCGTGGCCACATAGCCCTCGGGCACGCTCAGCGCATCGGTGCTGCCGATGGGAATGCTCTTGAAACCAAGCTTGGGCGCTCCCATACCCATCGCGGCGCAACCCGACAGCGG
>JANPCS010000082.1:0-4391 GCA_031431065.1 Hyphomicrobiales bacterium
GGTCTGTGAGTTTCATGGCCGGGGTTCCTGTATGGAACCTTTCTACACTGCTATTCTTGGTACGTCAAGCCGATCATTGCCGGCGCAACGGGCATATCGGCTTCAACGAGCCCACGTCCAGCCTTGCATACCGTACTCGGATTAAGACACTCACCGATGACACTCGAAAGGCGAACCGGCCGTATTTCGACAGTCTGGACGACACTCCGCGTTATGCGATCACCATGGGAGTTGGAACGATCCTCGCGTCCGGGGCCTGTCTGATGGATGCGACGGGCTCGGCGAAAGCGTTGGCCGTCGCCAAGATGGTCGAAGGGTTTGTAAATGCGGCCTGTCCGGCTACGGCATTGCAACTGCACCCGCAGGTCACTGTTGTCCTTGACCGTGCGGCGGCGACAGAGCTGACACTCATAAACTATTACGAACATGTTCATCCCAAAGGGGCCGAAAGTGAATTCGGCTGACCGCGGCGCTCCGCCAAGCCGTATACCCCGCCGCCCCGGCGGGCGCACCCTTCGAACGAACTGCGCATAAGCGCGGCCACTCCGCAGATCAAACGAGATGACACGCCGCACTACGAAATCGGCTGGTAGCAATGTGGTTGCAATTCCGTTCCCGCTATCACTCTTCAGCAGGTGTCAAACAATATCTCATTGATAATATTTGAGTCTTTGGCGCACCCGACAGGATTCGAACCTGTGACCTCTGCCTTCGGAGGGCAGCGCTCTATCCAGCTGAGCTACGGGTGCAGCGGCAGGAAACCGTCTATAGCGGATTGCCGGGGCATTTCGCAATGGCTGGCATCGGATGACTCCAGGTGGCATAGTGCAGGCTATGTCCAACCCCGCCTCCCTCAAGCCCGGCGATCATCTCTATCTGATCGATGGATCGGGCTATATTTTCCGCGCCTATCATGCGTTGCCGCCCCTGACGCGGAAGTCCGACGGGTTGCCTGTTGGCGCCGTGCAGGGCTTCTGCAACATGTTGTGGAAGCTGCTGAAAGAGACCAATGCTCGCGAAAAGCCCACCCATCTGGCGGTGATCTTCGACAAGTCGTCGAAGACCTTCCGCAATGATATCTACCCCGCATACAAGGCCCACCGGCCGGAGCCGCCGGCCGATCTGAGGCCGCAATTCGGATTGATCAAACTGGCGACGCGGGCCTTCAATGTCTCGGCCATCGAGCAGGATAACTACGAGGCCGACGATCTGATCGCCACTTATGCCAGGCAGGCGGTCGAGGCCGGCGCCACCTGCCGCATCGTCTCGTCCGACAAGGACCTGATGCAATTGATCCGCCCCGGTGTGGCGCTTTACGACACGATGAAGGACCGCGAAGTGGGCGAGGCGGAAGTCCTCGAGAAGTTCGGCGTCAAGCCCGACAAGGTGATCGACATCCAGTCGCTGGCCGGCGACTCGGTCGATAACGTGCCGGGCGTTCCGGGCATCGGGGTCAAGACAGCGGCGCAACTCATCACCGCATATGGTGACCTCGAAACCTTGCTGGCGCGGGCGCCCGAGATCAAGCAGCAGAAGCGCCGCGAGAACCTGATTGCTTTTGCCGATCAAGCCCGCATCTCAAAGCGTCTGGTGACGCTCGATCAGCATGTGCCGGTCGAGCATGATGCCGGCAGTTTCGCGGTTGATACGCCGAGGCCCGCGCAACTGATTGGCTTCCTGAAGGCGTTGGATTTTTCGAGCTTCACCCGCAAAGTGGCGGGCGAGCTGAACTGTGACGCGGCAGCGATTGATCCAGTTGCTGTCGAAGTGAAGTTCTGGCCGCCGGAGGGTGGTGAGGCGGCGCAACCTCATGATTCGTCATCCCGGCGCAAACCGGGTCCTCCTGAGGGGTCCAGGGAGGATACTGCTGATCCCACATCCGGGGTCACAATGGGTTCCGGCTTGCGCCGGGATGACGGCTTGTTACAGATTCCCATCAATCACGCCGGCTATGAAACCGTCACCACGCTTGATGTGTTGAACCGCTGGATCGCCTCAGCTTATGAGCTGGGTTATATCGCCGTTGATACCGAAACCGACGCACTCGATTCGATGCAGGCCAATCTGGTCGGCGTCTCGCTGGCCATCGCACCGGCCAAGGCCTGCTACATCCCGTTCGCCCACAAGGCATCGGGCGGCGGGCTGTTCGCCAGCGAAATTCATGACGGCCAGATCGCCCGTGAAGCAGCCATCGCTGCATTGAAGCCGATGCTGGAAGATCCCTCGATCCTCAAGATCGGTCAGAATCTCAAGTATGATATCGAGGTGTTGAAGCGTTACGGCATCGATGTGTCTCCCATCGACGACACCATGCTGATGTCCTACGTGCTGGAATCGGGCGATGTCGGCCACGGCATGGATGAGCTGTCGCAGCGCCATTTGAATCACAAGCCGATTGCCTTCAAGGATGTGGCGGGGTCGGGCAAATCGTCGATCAGCTTCGACCAGGTGCCGATCGAGCGGGCCACGCAGTATGCGGCGGAGGACGCGGACGTCACCTTGCGCCTGTGGTTGCTGCTCAAGCCGCGCCTTGCGCAAATGGGCAAGCGCGCTGTTTACGAGACGCTGGAGCGGCCGCTGGTGCGCGTGCTGGCGGCGATGGAAATGAACGGCATTCTCGTCGACCCCGATGTGCTGAAGCGGCTGTCCAACGACTTCGCGACGGCGGCAGCCGAGATCGAGAAGCATGTCTATGAACTGGCCGGAGAGCGCTTCAACATCGGCAGCCCAAAACAGCTTGGCGACATTCTCTTCGGCCGCATGGCGCTGCCCGGTGGCCGCAAGACCGCGACCGGCGCGTGGAGTACCGATTCCGATGCGCTGGAAGATCTGGCGGCACAAGGCATCGAACTCGCCCGCCGCGTGGTGGATTGGCGCCAGCTTTCCAAGTTGCGCTCAACTTACACCGATGCATTGCCAAGTTTCGTCAATCCCACCACCGGCCGCGTCCACACCTCTTACTCGCTGGCCGCGACTTCGACCGGGCGCCTGTCGTCGAACGAACCGAACCTGCAGAACATTCCGGTGCGCACCGAAGAGGGCCGCAAGATCAGGACGGCCTTCATCGCTCCGCAAGGCTCGAAGCTGATCAGCGCCGACTACAGCCAGATCGAGCTGCGCGTTCTGGCCCACGTGGCGGATATTCCGCAACTGAAAAAGGCTTTCGCCGACGGGCTCGACATTCACGCCATGACGGCATCCGAAATGTTCGGCGTGGCCGTCGCCGGCATGGATCCGATGGTCAGGCGCCGCGCCAAGGCAATCAACTTTGGCATCATCTATGGCATCTCGGCCTTTGGGCTGGCCAACCAGCTGTCAATTTCACGCGAGGAGGCGGGCGAATACATCCGCACCTATTTCAAGCGTTTCCCCGGCATCCGCGATTACATGGACGCGACGAAGCAGGCGGCCCGCGACCGGGGCTATGTCGAGACGGTGTTTGGCCGGCGGATGCACTTCCCGCGCATCAAATCGCCCAACCCTTCCGAGCGGGCCTTCCTCGAACGCGCCGCCATCAACGCGCCCATTCAGGGGGCCGCCGCCGACATCATCCGCCGCGCCATGACGCGCATGCCGGAGGCGCTGTCGGGTGCCGGATTAAAAACCCGCATGTTGTTGCAAGTGCATGACGAGTTGATCTTCGAAACGGCGGAGGCCGATGTCGCTGAGACCGTGGAAATCGTCAAGCGCGTGATGATCGCCGCACCCGAACCGGCGGTGAAACTGACGGTGCCGCTGCAGGTCGACGCCAGGGCTGCAAGGAATTGGGACGAGGCGCATTGAGATACGTCTTCTCCGGCAAGCGGGAGGGGACATCTACGTTCCGCAGAAGGTGCGGTAAGCAAAGTCGCTCGGTGGCGGCGCCTCGGCATGGCGCGAGCCACCGGGTTGGTCGTCGTAGGGCCGCGACAGCACGGCGAGCATGGCTTCGAACGGTCCATAGTCACCACGCTGCACTGCCGCTGCGATCATTTCTTCCACCAGGTGATTTCGCGGGATGACGGCGGGATTGACCGAGCGCATTAGCTTGGCGCGTTCCTCCGTCGACTGAGGATCGCGCGCCAGGCGTTCGCGCCAGAGTGGCAGCCACTGCGGCAACTCCGGCACGTTTTCATCGCGCGACAGCCGCCGGAACACATTCGTGAAATCGGCGCGGGTCAGTTGCATGGTATCGAGAAGGCCCTGGATCAGCGCCAGGTCGCCGTCTTCCGCGGAGACGAGACCGATCTTGGCGCGGAATCCTTCCAGCCAGTACCGCATGTAAATTACGGGGAAGCCTTCGATGTGCTCGGTGGCGATCTTGACCGCGGTATCGAGATCGGCATCGATCAGCGTCAGCAGGGTTTCAGCCAGACGCGCCAGGTTCCATTGGGCGATGGGCGCCTGATTGT
>JANPCS010000083.1:0-2700 GCA_031431065.1 Hyphomicrobiales bacterium
TGAAGGCCTCGGCAATCTGATGGCGGAAGACAAACAGCAGGATCGATGTGACGGTGGTGTAGACCGCCGAGAACATCAGCCCGTCGTTCAGCGTCTGCTTGACGCGGTCGAATTTGCGCGCCCCGAAATTCTGACCGATGATCGGCCCCACCGAACCCGCCAGCGAGAAGATCATGCCGAAGGCCACCGGGATGACCCGCCCGATGATGGCTGATGCGGCCACCGCCTCGTCACCGAAGGGTGCGACTTCATAGGTGACATAGGCATTAGCGAATGGCGTTGCGAGCTGGGTCAGCATGGCCGGGAGTGCAATCGCCCAGATCGCTGGGAAGTCACGCTCCAAGCCGGTAAGCCGCATCGGGTTGATGAAGCCGTGCACCTTGGAGACGCCGTGAACACCCATGCCGAAGGCGGCAGCATAGGCCACCACATTTGCCGCCGCCGCACCCTGGATGCCCCAGCCAAAGCCGAAGATGAAGATCGGATCGAGTATCGCCGTGATGATCGCCAGCGACAAGGTGACATACATCGCCCGCTTCGCATCGCCGAGCCCGCGCAGGATGAAGGAACAGCACACTGCCCCACTGATCAGGATGTAACCGGGTGTCAGCGTCCAGATGAACAGTTGCGCCAGGTGCTTGGCCTCGCCCTTGGCGCCCAGCAGCGACAGCAATGGGCCAGACCCGATGGCGATTGCCAGGGTGATCGCCGCCGACATCAACAGTGAGAACATCAAGGCGCTGGTGGAATATCGACGCGCCCGTGCCGGCTCTCCCGCACCCAGATTGCGCGCCACCAGGGCCGCCGCCGCGATGCCGGTGCCTATGCTGACCGAAAGATTGCAGAACACGATGGTCCCGGCATAGCCGACAGCCGCAGTCACTTCGGTGATCTGCAGCAGCGACAGGAAGTACAGATCCGCTAGTGGATGAAATCTAACACTTGGTACCCGAACTCACGGCTGAAATCGGTCGGACATGGGTGGTCGGCTTAGGGCCAAACAGTCATCTCGGCCGGGTATTTTGACAGAACCCAACACAACCCGTCGCAAAAGCCAGTACCAGTGCGCTGTCGGCCCGCCTGCCAGTGTTTCTGCTGTAGATGAACTTCCGGGACAGTGCTTATTGACGCGATGGGTGCAAGTATCTATAGTTGAAACGCGAATGGGAGATCTGGTGTGATGTCCATTCTACCCCGGTCGATGATGGAATACGAAGTTGATGCCGTAGCCAACCTATGGCACGACACTTGGCATCAGTCGCATGATCAAATTGTACCGCGTGCGCTCTGTGAGTTCCGCGACAAGCGCTATTTCCATAGTCGCATTGAAAGGGAGTTTACTGCTGTACGCGTGCTTGGGATGCCTGGAGAGCCAATCGGCCTTTGTATCGCCAAAGATACTAATTTGGATATGTTATTTATAGCAGCAACTGAACAAGGCAAAGGTTTCGGTGAACGACTTTTGGATGATGCCGAAACCCGTATGCGTGGATCGGGTGTTAAGGAAGCATATCTCCATTTAGCGCTCGGCAATGTTCGTGCCATACGATTCTATCATCGATGCGGCTGGAGTGACGGTGGCACGACCGAGAAGTTGTTAGAGATTGAAGGCGGAACAATGACGAATCTAGTCGGCCATATGATCAAGCGCCTATGAACATTTTCTATTTTCTTTCATTCACATTCATCACAACTATAAGATAGAAGCGCACCATAACCAAGGCAAATGGGGCCAGCGGGCAATCGGCCATGCTTAATGGACGATGTCCGGATGGGGTCAAAACCGGCCAACCAATGCTGTCGAGCAAGAGTGTGTCGGACTGGGTACCAAGTGTTAGATTTCATCCACTAGATCGACGAGAAACAGCGACATCAGACCGAGCGCGCCGGTGAGCGTCATGATGATCACATGACGCAAGGTTGAGCCAGTGAGGAAGCGCGCCTGGTTCGATGCCGCGGGCCCGCTCATGCTTCAAATCCCAATTCGCGAACCTCCGGCAGCAACTGGTCCTGGCTGCGGAAGTGATGGCCGCGAAGTCCTGCAATCCTGGCGCCGCTGACATTGGATCGCTTGTCGTCGATGAACCAGCAGCGCGCTGGCTCGATCTCCATCCTCTGCATTAGCCGCCGGAAGCTTTCCGGGTCGGGCTTCTTGGTGCCGAATTCGAAGGAGTAATAGTGTTCGTTGAAGATAACGGCGAGTTCCGGAAACAGTTCGGGCATGCTGGCTTTGGTCAATGGTCCGTTGTTGGTGTAGATGGCGATGCGCGCCTGTTCGCCGATGCGCCGGGCCAGCGCCAGCATGGCAGGCCATGGCGTCATTGCGTCGCGCCGGGCCGCCACCCAGTCCTCACGTGTCAACGGGTAGCCGATGCGCGTGCCGAACCCGGCGAGGTAATCCAGGGGATCGCCATAGTCACCGGAATCGGCATCGTCCTCGAAGCCCGAATCCCAGATCGCCGCCCGGATGTCACGCGGCGTCTTGCCGGTGCTGCGCGACAAGGCTCGCAGCCGCTTGCCGAGATCGTAGCGGCACAATACATCGTCCATGTCGAAGATGACGGCCTCGGGTTTCATGGGGGCTCAGGCGGCGGTGCCGCCCACCGTCAGCCGGTCGATGCGCAAAGTCGGCTGGCCGACGCCGACCGGAACGCCCTGTCCCTGCTTGCCGCAGGTGCCGATGCCGGGATCGAGCGCCAT
>JANPCS010000084.1:0-9777 GCA_031431065.1 Hyphomicrobiales bacterium
CGCCACAGCCTGCGCCGCCATGGGTATCGAAAAGCATCACGCGCTGCTGGCCTATCTCCAGAATTTCGCGGCCGCGCTTACTTCGGTTGCCGTTCGCTTGGTACCCTTGGGCCAAACGGCGGGACTCGAAGTTCTGCGCAACCTCATGCCGGTGATCGCCGCGACAGCGAAGCGCGCCGCAACCGCGACACTCGACGACCTCGGCGCCATCACCATCTCAGCCGATATCGCCGCGATGAAACATGAAACCCAGTATTCGAGAGTATTCCGCACATGAGTATTTTGTCAGCCCACGGACCATTGCGCGTCGGCATCGGCGGGCCGGTGGGTTCCGGCAAGACGACGCTGACCGAAAAACTCTGCAAGGCGATGGGCCGCAAATACTCCATCGCCGCCATCACCAACGACATCTACACCAAGGAGGACGCCTTGATCCTCAACCGGCTGCAGGCGCTGCCCGAGGACCGCATCATGGGGGTGGAGACCGGCGGCTGCCCGCATACGGCGATCCGCGAGGATGCCTCGATCAATCTGGCGGCGGTCGCCGAAATGTCGAAGCGCCATCCGGACCTCGATGTCATTTTCATCGAATCGGGCGGCGACAATCTCGCCGCCACTTTCTCGCCCGATCTGGCCGATATCTCGCTCTACGTGATCTCGGTGTGCCAGGGCGAGAAGATCCCGCGCAAGGGCGGCCCGGCCATCACCAAATCCGATCTCCTCATCATCAACAAGGCCGATCTGGCACCACACGTGATGGCCGATCTCGATGTCATGGAACGCGACACCAAAATCGCGCGCGGCTCAAGGCCCTATGTGTTCACCGACCTGCTCCGCCAGAAGGGATTGAGCGAGGTCATCGCCTTCATCGAGAAGGCCGGCGGCCTGACCGCTTAGGGAACCTTGGAGCGGAAGGGCACGGTGTAGATCGAATTCTTGTTCTTGCTGTCGGCCATTCCGAAGGCCGGAATGAAGGTGCCGCCGCGCCGCGTCAGTCCCATGTAGTCGCCGAGGAAGTGCCCACTGGCCTTTGGCGCATCGAGAATGTCGAAGGAAAGCCTCGTCAGCCGGATATCCTTCAGAGCCGTCGCGCCGTCACCCCAATTCCGGCGCTTGCTGCAGCCGGCCGCCTTGTCAGGCGTGCAGAACACCGCGAAGTAGTCCATCGCCTCGCGGCCATCGCTCTTATCGAAGCGGAAGTCATAGTAAGTAACTGCAATCTGATGATCGGCACCCACTTTGATCGACGGTGTCGTCGACTGATTGCGCAGCTTGACAGCGCTGTCCGGCGTCATGGCAATGAAGATCGGGGCCGACCAATTCGTGCCGCCGTCGGTTGATTGCGAGAACATTACCCTGTCCATGTTGCGGTCGCGGCCATCCTGCCACACGGCATAGAGATTGCCGTTCTGGCGGTCGACGGCGACATCGAACAGCGAGTTGGCATCGCGAACCGGTGCCTTGTCATCGGGCGACAGCGTGCCGGTCGGCGTCACATTGGCATCGATCGGGAAGGTGGGCTCGCTGAAGGTCCTGCCCTTGTCGAAGGATTTCTGTACGCCGATCGCGGCATCGCCATCGGCGGCGAAATTGAAGAACACGTTGACCAGCGAACCATCGGGCAGAACCGCGATGAGGCTGCCGAGCGTTTGCGCATCGTCACCGGGATCAAAGATGACCTTCGGCGGCTCCCAACTCTTGCCCCCGTTCACGGTGCGGGTGAAGACCGTCGGAGCTTTCAGCGATGGCGCGGCCTTGGCAGCGCCACTTTGCAGCAGGCGGCGGCGCTCGCGGATCTTGGCTGCAAGATCGCGCGACGTCCTCGCCGAGGGTACGGTGAAATCGAAATACCTGTCCCACACCGCATAGACATAGCGCGAATCCAACCAGTCGGCGGTCATGGAATTCTTGTCGTTGAATATCTGGCCATCGGTATCGACGATCAGCGGAACGGGATTGCTCCACGACATGCCGCCATTGCGCGAGCGGCTGACCATCATGGTGTTCTCGCCGCTGGCGCCATCGGGCCGGTTGTTGTTGAAGGCGAGGCTCATGAAATAGGCGGTGCCATCGGGCGATATCGCCACCCACGGATCGGTGGCGCGGTCGTACTTGCCGCCCGAACATTTCGAGATGCGCGGTGGCACCAGCCGCGCCCATGAGACGCCGCCGTCGATGCTCACCCCGACCACCAGCCCACGCGCGCCGCCGTCCGACCAGCGGTCCTGCTGCCAGCCGGCAATGAGGTTCCTGGGGTTGGCGGGGTTGATCTCGATCCACGGTTCGATTTCCGAGTCGGGATAATTGCGGCCCGGCTGCGCGGCAACCTTATCGGCGGTGCACGTAGCAAACGGACTGAAGCCGCTGACTTTCACAGGAGGTGGAGCGGCACTGGCGGCAGTCCCGGCAAACGCCACTGCGACGATTGCAGCCGCGGCAGCGCGGGACGCGATCAGGCGGAAATCGGCAACTGAATGAGATGCGGTCATGGTGTGCTTCCCCGTGGATGTTTCAACCGGCGTCCCCAACGCGGCCCGTCCGGTGCGCCTGAGGATTGTCCAATCGAGCCTTGATGGCAACTGCAAGATTGGCGCAGCCACATCGCTACTCGACAAAATCCGCGGAGTGGGCCGACTTCAAGCGGTCAATTGTCATGTGCAGCGAATCGAGGTGTTGCCGCATGGCTTCAACCGCACCTGCCGCGTCGCCACCATCGAGATGCCGCACGACGGCCTTGTGCTCGGCGATGACCTTTTCCATGTGGCCCTTGACCGGGTTGGCCAGGTGACGGACGCGGTCGAGATGGGTCTTGACGCTCGAGATCGTGGCCCAGATTCCGTCGAGTCTCGCGGTATCCGCAAAGTTCCGGTGGAACAACTCGTCAGCCGTGTGAAAACGCCAGAGATCGCCGCTTCGTGCAAACTGCTGCTGCAGCTTTATGGCTTTCTTTGCTTCCGACGATGCCTTGTCCGTCCAGTGCCTGGCGGCCTCGGAAAGCACCGCAAGCTCGAGCGCCACGCGGGCAAAGTGGCCCTCGCGCACTTTCTGAAGAATGATCGGCGACACAAAACTGCCGCGCTGCGGAAAAATATCGATCAGCTTGTCCTCGGCCAATCGTGTCAAGGCGATGCGGACCGGAGACCGCGACACATTGAACATGCCGCAGACGCGGTTTTCGCTGATCGCCTCGTTGGGGCGGAAGCTTCCCGAAATGATGGCCTCGCGCAAACCCTGGTAGATCTGGTCGGCGGCGGGCAGCCTCCGGTCAACGTGACGCGAGAAGCCGATGCCGGCAGCTGCCCGCTCAACTGCGGTTGGTTGGTGAGCAGGCTCCAGTCCGGCGTTCTTTTTCAGACTCATTTCCGGCTTGCTCTTTTCATCCTGTATACTAGTATGTTAACGTTCCACTGCACAGTCAATCAAATAGTGCGAACGCCAAATGGGAGAAACTCGTCATGAAGATTATGAAGGCATTTGCAGCCGCCATGCTGCTCGGCACCCTTGCAGGCGGCGCGGCACTGGCCGGCACCGATACGAAGGTTGCCCTGGTTCCGGGTGGCCCGCATCCATACTTCGCTGCCTGGGAGCAGGCCGGCAAGGACGCGATGAAGGACTTCAATCTCGGCGCCGGCGACTATCGCGTTCCCGCCAAGTGGGAACTTGCTTTGCAGAGCACCATGCTCGAGAGCCTGATCACCGAAGGCTATAATTCCTTCCTCATCTTCCCCGGAGATGCGGTGGGCACCAACAGCGTTGCCGCTGAAATCGCCGAAGCCGGCGGCATGTCGATTGCCACCGCTGGCTGCCTCAAAGACCCGACGCCCGCCTTGTTCTGCATGGGCACGGATACCGGTAACTCGGCCTATCTCGGCACCAAGGAATTGATCCGCGTCATGGGCGGCAAGGGCAAGATCGCGCACTTCACGGGCTTCCTTGTCGATCCGAATACCCAACTCCGTATTGATGCCGTGCAGAAAGCGGCGGATGAATCCAATGGCGCGGTCACCGTCGTGCAGGTCATCGCCGACATCGATGCGCCGGAGCCGGCCAATGAAAAAATCAATGCCTACCTGGCGGCCAATGCCGCTGGCGTTGACGGCATTGTGACGACCGCCTGGGTTCCCGCTGTCGTTGCCGCCCAGGCCCTGACGAAAATCGGCGACAAGCGCATCAAGATGGTCGGCATCGACCATGACGAAGTGGTGCTGAAGGCGGTGAAGGACGGCTTCGTCGATGGCACCATGCTGCAAAATCCTTATGGCCAGGGCTATATCGGGTCCTACGTTCTGGACAAGCTGCGCCATGGCTGCACGCTGAAGGACGATGCGCCGTGGAAGTCAAACGCCCTGACGGCCAAGTTCGTCGACTCCGGCACCGTCTTTGTCGACGCCAAGCAGATCGATACCTATGTCGATGCCATGCGCGCCATCACCAAGGACGTTCTGGCCAACTTCGAGGGCAACTACCTGAACTGCAAGTAGGGCTCTCTCCTCCTCCCGGTTGCAGTGACGGCGGCTGTCGCCCGCGTGACAGCCGCCACTGCATCTGTCATGTTCGAAGTTGAGACGCATCATGAACCAGACCCTTGCCAGTCCGGATATCGCAGCTGACGCGCGCTTGCCGGCGCGCCGCCGGGCATCGCGGCTGACGCGGCTTGTCTTGAGCAACGAGTTTGGCCTGGCGGTTCTGCTGCTGCTCACCTTTCTGGTTTTTGCCAACACGCTGCAGGGCTATTCCTCGACATTCAGCCTGTTCACCATTGGCCGCCAGATCGGCATCAACACCATGATCGGCCTTGCCATGATGGCAGTCATCGTCACCGGCGGACTCGATCTCTCGGTTGGCGCGATCGGGGCATGCACCGCCATGTTCTTTGGCTATCTTGCCCAGGCAATGGGGTTTCCCTTGACCCTTGCCATTCCACTCGCCATCCTCTTCGGTGCGGGGTTGGGCTTCATCAACGGGTTCACCGTCGTCAAGTCGGGCGTGCACAGTTTCATCATCACGCTGGCCAGCATGAGTATTTTCTTTGGCCTGATGATATTCCTGACCAAGGCCCAGTCGTTCAATCAGCTTCCGCCTGAAGTGCCGGGTTTCGGAAAGTGGAAAATCGGCGGGGTGATTTCGCCACTGCTCATCATCTCGATCGCCATGTGCGCGGCCTTGAGTTTCTTCTACCGCTTCACGACAATGGGGCGCGCCATGCTCGCAGCCGGTGCCAATCCGCGCGCCGCCGAATTGTCGGGCATCCGCACCGGACGCATCATCACCGCCTGTCATGTGCTGACCGGCGGGCTGGCGGCACTCGCCGGCCTGATGTTCACATCGCGCACCGGAGCGGCAATCCCCTCGATGGCCGGACAGCTCGGCCAGGACTGGCTGCTGCCGGCGTTTCTTGCACCGGTGCTCGGCGGGACGCTTCTGGCCGGCGGACGTGTTTCAGTGATCGGGACGTTTCTCGGCGCTGCCTTCGTCCAGATCATGACCAGTGGCTTGCTGTTGATGCGCATCGGCGAGTTCTGGATTCTCGCCTGTCTCGGCGTCATGCTGTTGCTAGCCGTGCTGACGGACAAGGCACGGCAAACACTCCTGCGCAGCAAGGGGATGGTGTGATGTCCGGCGGAACATTCACTAGCGCCTTCGACAATGACTGGATTGGCCCCGGACTCGTCAGCCTTGCCGCCGTCACCGGCATTTCGCTACTGCAGCCCAGCTTTCTCACGCCCTTCAACATCTTCGTTCTGCTTTCGGCCATTGCCGTCAACATGGTGATTGCGCTCGGCCAATTGGTGATCATCGCGATCGGCCAGATGAACCTGGCGCTTGGCGCAATCGGCGGCCTCGTCGCCATCAGCTTTGTCGGCATCATGGAGGTTCACGGGGTTCCGCCCGTCCTTGCCGCATGCATTGGATTGGCGATCGGAACGCTGGCCGGCATGGCCAGCGGTTACACCATTGCCCGCACCGGCATATCCGCCTTCATCATCACGCTGGCGGGCTTGCAGATTTTCAAGGGCATCAATCTCGGCATCACCGAAGCGCAGCCGTTCTATGGCGTTCCGCAGAGTGTCAAAGACTTCGGCAACCTGTCGATGATCGGCCCCGTGCCGTGGCTCATCGTGCCGATGGTCCTGGCGAGTGCCGGCCTGTGGTATCTTCTCAACCGCTTGCGCATCGGCCGCTATATTCTGGCGGTCGGCAACAATCCGCACGCCGCGGAGCTCTCGGGAATCAATCAGCGGGCCACCATCGCCTGGGCGCACGCGATCTCGGGATTGCTGGCGGCCGCCGGCGGCATCATGCTGGTTGCCAAGCTGCAGATCGGCCAGCCGACGATCGGCGACGACTGGCTGATCTCATCGTTTGCGGCACCGGTCATCGGCGGTGCCATTCTTTCGGGCGGCCATGTCAGCGTCGCCGGCACATTCTTCGGCGTGGTGATCATCGCCATCATCACCCAGGCCCTGGTTCTCTTCAACATCGACCCCTACCTGGTGCAGGTCGTGCTGGGTGGTCTCATTCTCTGGGCGGTCGGCATCAATCGCTGGCGCGAACTGCGCGTTGCCAAGCTGCAAGAGCAGGGCAAGTAACATGGCTGCAGCCCTTCAGGTCTCGCACATCAGCAAGAGCTTCCCGGGTGTCAAAGCCCTCAGCGATGTCTCCATCATGTTTGAGGCGGGTTCGGTTCATGCCCTTCTGGGCGAAAATGGCGCAGGCAAATCCACCCTCATCAAAATTGTGACGGGCATCCACCATCAGGACGAAGGCGACGTCATGATGGACGGAAAACCGGTCAAATTTGCCAATCCACGGCAGGCGGCGGGCGGCGGTCTCGGTGTGGTGCATCAGGAACGCAATCTCGTGCAGCGCTTCTCGGCCGGCGAAAACATCATGCTGGACCGATTGGGAACACATTCCCTGTCGCGGGTCGATTATCGCAGCGTCCACGCGCAGGCGGAACGCTGGCTGAAACTCCTGGAGCTCGATATCGATCCGCGCCTCAAGGTGTCGCGGTTGAGCGTTGCGCAGATGCAGCTGGTCGAAATCGGCAAGGCGCTGTCGCTGCAGTCCCGCGTGCTGCTGCTCGATGAACCGACCGCCTCCCTGACGCCCGCCGAAACCAAAGTCCTGTTCCGCATCTTGCGCAAGTTGCGCGACGACGGCGTGGCCATCGGCTTTGTCAGCCACAAGCTCGAGGAAGTTTTCGAGATTTGCGACAGGGTCACGGTTTTGCGTGACGGCCGCAATGCCTGCGACAGCGCCGATCTGAAGGCGCTGTCGCGCTCCGGCGTGGTGCAGATGATGATCGGGCGCGCCGAGCGCATCTCAAGGAAGGAACCGCGGCCAAAGCGCGACGTTCCTCCTTACATTGAGGTCAAGGCCTTTGGTTCGGCCGATGGCCATCGCGATATCAATCTGTCGGTGCGTCCCGGAGAGATCGTTGGCCTCTATGGCCTGGTGGGCGCGGGCCGCAGCGAACTGGCCAAGGCGCTTCTCGGTCTCGTTGCGAAAACGGCCGGCGAAGTACTGGTGAAGGGCCAGCCGGCCGCCATCCATTCGGTGGCCGACGCCCTGCACCGGCATGGCATGGGATATGTCAGCGAGGACCGCAAGCAGGAGGGCTTGATCCTCCTGCATTCGGTCCTGGCCAACAGCGGCATCACCGTCTGGCGCAAGCTTGCGGCACGGCTGGGATTTCTCCGCGATGCAACGGTCGCAGACCACGTCGGCCCCGTCCTGCGCAAACTCGAGGTCAAGACCCCTTCGCTGTACCAGACGATCGGCAACCTGTCGGGTGGCAACCAGCAGAAAGTTTCGGTCGCCAAGTGGCTGGCGGCCGGCGTCAAGTTCCTGATGATCGACGAACCCTCCGTCGGGATCGACATCAAGACCAAGGCTTACCTGCACGATCTCATCCACGAGTTGGCCAACGAGGGGACCGCCATTCTGCTGATCACCTCCGACATGCCGGAGATGATCGATGTGGCAGACCGGATCCTGGTGATGGACGGCTATCGGATCAAGGGCGAAGTCGAAAACGACCGCAACTATGACCGCGTCGGCAAACAGATCATGGGCTTCATTCATGGCCGCGAGGCCGCGTAATGCAAGGTGAACCAGGGGCACGGCATGGCAATCATTACGCGCGTTGAAGCCTTGATGGTGGATCTGGTGCCGAAGGTGAAGCGCACCGACGCCATCCAATCGTTCGTCAGCCAGGAAACGCCGATCATCCGCATCTACGATGCCGATGGCGGAATCGGCACGGGTTATACTTACACCATCGGCACCGGTGGCCCGTCGATCATGATGCTGATCAAGCATACGCTGGCCCCGGCATTGATCGGACGCGAAGCCTCCGGGATCGAAAAGATCTGGCGCGACCTGCTGTTCCTCACCCACGCCACCTCGGTGGGAGCCATCACCTCGCTGGCGCTTGCCGCCATCGACACGGCCCTGTGGGATTTGAAGTGCCGCAAGGCCGCGCTGCCCTTGCACCTCATGGCGGGCGGCGCGCAGTCGCGCATCCCGCTTTACACCACCGAGGGCGGCTGGCTGCACATTGAAACGCCGGCCTTGGTGGATGATGCGGTCAAGGCCAAGGAGCTGGGATTTGGCGGCGCCAAGATCAAGATCGGACGGCCGCATGTTTCGGAGGACGTGGCCCGCCTGGAAGCGGTTCGAAGGGCAGTCGGGCCTGCCTTTGAAATCATGACCGATGCCAACCAGCGCTTCACCATCGATGAAGCCATTCGCCGTGCCCGCTGCCTCACACCCCTCGACATTGCCTGGCTGGAAGAACCGCTCACCGCTGACGATATCAATGGCCATGCGCGGCTGTCGCGCAGCACGACACTTCCCGTTGCCGTCGGCGAGAGCCTCTACAGCCCCCTGCATTTCCGCGAGTATCTCGAGCGCGGCGCCTGCTCGATCGTACAAGTCGATGTGGCGCGCGTCGGCGGCATCACGCCGTGGTTGAAGGTGGCGCATCTGGCGGAATGTTTCAATGTCCCGGTCTGCCCGCATTTCCTGATGGAGCTGCATGTTTCGCTCGGCGCGGCGGTGCCCAATGCCCGCTGGATTGAATACATCCCGCAGCTCGATTCGCTCACCGGGAAACCGATGCGGATCGAAAACGGCCACGCCATTCCCTCCGGCGACCCAGGCCTCGGCATCGCCTGGGATTTCGAGGCCATCAAGCGGGCAACCGTTGCGGGCTCGGCTTTCGTTATCGCATGAGCGCCATGCCGATAGCCGGGACCCACTCCAAAATGAAAGCCTTCCTGCTGCACGGCGCGAAGGACCTGCGGGCCCAGGATATCGACCTGCCGGCCGTTTTTCCGGGCCATGTTCTGCTGCGCGTGAGGCGGGCCGGCATTTGCGGTTCGGACATTCACTATTACGCGCACGGAAAAATCGGCAATTTCATTCCAAAGCGGCCATTCGTTCTTGGCCACGAGTTTGCGGGCGACGTCGTCAGCGTCGGGGACGGGGTGAGCGCCGCCATGGCCGGGCAACGGGTCACCGTCGATCCGTCCATGCCTTGCGGCGGCTGCAAATTTTGCCGGGGCGGACGCTATAACCTCTGCCGCGACATGAGGTTCTACGGTTCCGCCAGCTGCGATCCGCACATCGATGGCGGCTTTGCCGAGTATGTGGTTGCCCCTGCCAGGAACTGTTTGGCGATCCCCGATCATCTCGGTTGGGGCGAGGCGGCGATGATCGAACCTTTGTCGGTTGCCGTTCATGCGGCACGCCGGGATATATATATATATA
>JANPCS010000085.1:0-4515 GCA_031431065.1 Hyphomicrobiales bacterium
GGCCGAATTGCCACGAAGAAAACCCGAAAATCCCGCGAAACCCACGGGATCAGGCCGCTTGCTGATGCGGTTCCGGTGACATAGTCTTGCGCGGATCAGCTTGGAGTTTGAAGATGACGGCGGTTGGCTCCACCATCATTCGTGTCAATGGCCGTGCGGCCGATCTGACGCGGGGAACGGTGTCTGATGGCAGGAATGCCGCAGTCGCGCTCCGTCCGCAGTCGCTGGCGATCCTGCGGCTGCTGGCCGCAAAACCGGGTGTTCTTGTCGCTAAGGACGAAATCATGTCCGCCGTGTGGCCCAACATCGCGGTGACCGATGACAGTCTGGTGCAGTGTGTCACCGAAATCCGCAAGGCACTTGGCGACGACAAGCACGCAATCATCAAGACAGTGCCCAAGCGTGGATATGTCTTCGAGCCTGCCATTCAGGATGCAAATCCCGGCGGGGAGTCGTGGATCGCCTTTGTAGTCGCCATCGCGGTTGCGGTGGCCCTTGGTGCAGGTTTGCTGTTGCTCAACCGCACGTCACAAGAGCCAATCCAACGTCCGTCGATTGCAGTCTTGCCTTTTGAAAATCTCAGCGACGATCCGCAACAGGCGTTCTTCGCTGACGGTATTGCAGAAGATCTGCTGACAGATATCTCGCGTCTGCCTGGCGTCTTCGTGATCGCGCGGAATTCCTCATTTGCTTACAGGGGCAAGCCCACCGATGCGCGTCTGGTGGCGCGTGAGCTGGGCGTCCGCTATGTGCTTGATGGCAGCGTCAGGCGTGCCGACGGCCAGGTGCGGATCAATGTGCAATTGGTTGACGGTACAACCGGTTCCCAGCAGTGGGCCGAACGCTACGATGGCGTGTATGCGGATATATTCGCGCTGCAAGACCGGGTGACCAAGGCCGTGGTCGAAGCCTTGGCCATGCAGCTGACAGGTAGCGAACAGACGGCGCTGGGCCGCCTCGATACGAGAGTGCCCGCAGCCTACGAGGCGTTTTTGCGTGGATGGGAGCATTATCAGAAAACAACGCCGGAGGATTACAAGAAGGCCATCCCCTATTTCGAGAGGGCAACAGAATTAGACCCTGACTATGGGCGTGCCCATGCTGCTCTCGCCATGGTGTATTTCCGCAGCTATGACCAGAAATGGACTCGGAGCCTGGGAATATCACCGGACCGTGCCTTCAGAACCGCTCAGCGCTATCTCAAACTCGCCATGGCCCGCCCGACATCCACCTCACACCAGGTGGCGGGCAACATCTCTCGTGAACGTGGCTGGTATGACGACGCACTCAAGGAGTTTGCCGCTGCAATCGATCTCGATCCCAGCGATTCCTGGAGCTATGCCGACCAAGCCTACACGTTGATCTGGGCTGGACGGCCTGCTGAAGCGGAGAAGCAGATAGCGAAAGCGATGCAGCTTGATCCGCGCTACCCCGCCGTCTTCGTTTACTACAAGGGTCTGGCACTGTTTGCGCAAGACCGGCTGCCGGAAGCCATCAGAACCTTTGAAGAAGCGCTGCAGTTGAATCCGGACCTGCCATTGCTGCGACTCTGTCTGGCGTCCGCCCAAGCCCTGAGCGGCAAGCTCGCAGAGGCCAATGCGATGGCGGCAGCCTTCAGTGCAGCGCGCGTCAGGGCGGGAGGACTTCCCTTCGTTATGGAGATGTTGCGGGGAGATGATCAAGAGATACTGTTCAAAGTTCCCGGGCGGACCCGGCTGCTCCAAGGCCTTCGCAAGATCGAGATACCATATGATTTCACAGACAAGGCGTTTGACGGCCAACGGCTGACAGGTGCTGAGATTGATGCCCTGGTCTTCGGCCACCGTATCCATGGCTGGAGTGAGCACGGCGCCTCGGAACACGGGGCTTTCATTTCGGCGGATGGCGGCTCGGCCATGGCCTATGGCGACTGGTCAGTCGGCAGCGGCAGCGCTCACGTGAAAGATGACCAACTCTGCCTGGTTTGGTCATCAACGTTCTTCTGCAGCGAAGTTCTGCGCAATCCGGGCGGCACAAAAGCCAAAGAAAACGAATATATTCAGCTTCTCGACAGTTGGAATTATCCATTCTCGCGTGTTGATTGAAGCCGCGCAAGTAACCGAAACTGGTGTAGGTGCGGCCCGGATGCCGCTCTTGCTCCATGTATTCTGAAACTGAACAGCCTCGCATGACCTACCAATAAGATCCAGACGGCCACTCTTTGTCCGGTATTGAATCATGAGCATACCATAAGTGGCACAAGAGTCGTTTCCGCTCATGGCATATCGCGCCAGTTTAGCCGCTCGAACTTCTCGTCCGCAATTGAGTTGAAATCTGACAAAGCACAGCCGATGTTCATGACATGAAAGTGATGTTCAAACTGACATTGCCATTCAGAGGGCTCCTGGCAACCAATGGTTAACCCTCAATCCCTAGCTTGGCCCCGCATCAAGCCAGAGGATTGCCGAGCCTGTCGAGCATCGACCCAACCATGAACATGCCGCGTCCGGTTGCCGTTCGGATGTTGCGTGGTGCTGTCCTGGTGTTGCTCTTCCTCTTGAGCGGCTTCCAGCTTGAACCCGCCAGCGCCGCCGAGACTGTTGCCACCGGTGCCCGGATTGGCGGCGATGCCACCCGGACGCGCTTTGTGGCCGACTTGACGCAAGCCGTCGGCTACACGGTTTATGTACTCCCAGACCCGTACCGGGTGATGATCGATCTGCCGGCGGTGCGGTTTGATCTGCCCCCCGACGCCGGACGCAAGACTCAAGGGCTCATCACCGAATTCCGCTATGGCGAGGTGGAGGAGGGCCGCTCGCGTATTGTCATCGACACCGATGGCCCGGTGCTGATCGAAAAGTCCTTCATCGTCGAGCCGCAAGCCGGCCAGCCGGCCCGCATTGTCGTCGATCTGGTGCAAACCAGCGAGGAGGCCTTTCATGCGGCGCTCAAGTCGGATGAAGTAACCTCGATGGCGGCAATCGCCGATGCCGCGGGGGCCGCAACTCCGCTGCCCGAGGTGGTTGAACCGGCTTCTGCTGAGGCCAGTGACGGCCAGGGACCGGAACAGACGGCCGCCATACCAATTCCCCGCCCCAAGCCGGGTACCGAACCTGCCGCCGCCAACCAGGCCCCTGCCAAACCGGCTCGGCAGGACGGCCGCCGGCTGATCGTTATCGATCCCGGCCATGGCGGCATCGATCCCGGCGCCATCGGCCACAAGAAAACCAGGGAAAAAGATGTCGTCCTCGCCTTCGGGCTCAAGCTTCGCGACGTTCTCAAGAGGACCGGCGAGTTCGACGTGATCATGACCCGGACGGGCGACAGGTTCCTGTCACTGAAGGACAGGGTGAGGGTGGCCCGCGACAACGAGGCTGACCTGTTTATCGCCATCCATGCCGATACGGTGCGCGGGCAAGAGGCCCGTGGTGCCACGATTTACACGCTTTCAGAAAAGGCATCGGATGCCGAAGCCGAGGCGCTGGCTCACAAGGAGAACCGCGCCGATATCATCGGTGGCATAGATCTCGACACCGAATCTGAGGAAGTGACGGATATTCTGATTGATCTGGTGCAGCGGGAATCGAAAAATCATGCACTGTTTTTTGCCAAGAAGGCAGTGACGGAGATGAAAGCCGTCATCAGGTTTACCGGCAAGCCAATGCGCTCTGCCGGATTCATGGTGCTGAAAGCGCCGGACGTTCCTTCGGTTCTGGTCGAACTCGGATATCTGTCCAGCAAACACGACGAAGCCCTGCTCACATCGGTTGAGTGGCGCGACCGCGTCGCTGGCGCCATGGCCAAGGCGGTGAAGAAATACTTTGCCCAGCAGGTCGCGGCCAAGGGCAATTGACGTTTGCGCTTGCTGCTTTGCCGGCAGTCCTGATGTGCTGACCGCCCGCCCGCCACCCAACAGCCACAATCCGGTCATAGCGAATTCATTGTAGCCTGGCCCGGGCCTGTGTTATCGGGCCGCAAACACAAGGCAGGCGCTGATCGAACAATGCTGCGTTTTCTGGGTTGGCTCTTTACCGCCGGTTTCATGGTGTTCCTCGTCCTCGCGGCCGGGGTCTTCTACATCGTTGCCGATGCTTCGAAAGACCTGCCGGACTACAAGAAGCTGGCGACCTACGAGCCGCCGGTGATGACCCGCATTCACGCCGCCGATGGTTCGCTTCTGGCTGAGTATGCCGAGGAACGCCGGCTCTTCGTGCCCATAGCCCAAATTCCCAAACGCATGATTCAGGCCTTCATTTCGGCCGAGGACAAGACTTTCTTCACCCACGGCGGCCTCGACTGGCAGGGGATAGCGTCTGCCGCCCTGCGCTATGTGCAAGTGACGATCAGCGGCAAGGGGCAGATCGTCGGCGCATCGACCATTACCCAGCAGGTTGCCAAGAACTTCCTTCTCACCAACGAGCGCTCGCTTGAGCGCAAGTTGAAAGAGGCGCTGCTGGTCCAGCGCATCGAACAGACATTCACCAAGGACCAGATCATCGAGCTCTATCTCAACGAGATATTTCTTGGGCTGAATTC
>JANPCS010000086.1:0-4263 GCA_031431065.1 Hyphomicrobiales bacterium
GTCCGAACGGCTTTGAACCTCGGCGAAATTCTCTAATGTCCACGGCGTCAGGAAAAGCGTCTGCGGCAAGGAATATGCGTCCGACTCGGACTTGAAGGCGGCGATCGCCGTCCACAGGATCGGAAAGAACATCAGCATGCCGATGACCCAAGCAAGGATGCCAAAGAAGCGGGCGCGGGCGGGTGAGGATTTCATGGCCATGATCTAGTTTTCCAGATTCTTGCCGACGAGGCGGACAAGAAACACCGATACAATGTTGGCGAGTATGACCGCGATCAGGCCGCCCGCCGCTGCGGCACCGACATCATTGGCGTCGTTCAACTGCGAGAAGACGAGATAGGTGAGATTGCCGGCGAAACCGCCCACGCTGGTCACCTTGATTTCGGCGAAGGTGTTCATCAGGAAGATGGTCTGGATCAAGATGACCACGGTGATGGGCCGCGCCAGATGCGGCAGCACGATGTTGCGGAAGTAAGCCCAGGACTTGGCGCCGTCCATGGCCGCCGCGTCCTTCTGCTCTTCGTCGAGCGACTGCAGCGCGGTCAACAGAATAAGCGCGGAAAACGGCAGCCACTGCCAGGCCACGATGATGCCGACCGAGAACAGCGGGATCGTGCCGAACCAGTCGAAAGGCTGTGTTGCGCCGAACCATCGCTGTATCTCGGCGAACAATCCGAACACCGGATGCATGATCAGGTTCTTCCACACCATGGAAGACACTGTCGGCATGATGAAGAAGGGAGAAATCATCAGGACACGGACGATGCCGCGCCCCCAGAAGGGCTGGTCCAGCAACAGGGCGAGCGCAATGCCGCCCACCACCGTCGCGACAATAACGCCGCCCACCAGGAACAGCGTGTTGAGCAGGTTCTTCACGAAGAAAGGGTCCTTCATGAAATAGTAGAAGTTATTCCACGAGAACCAGCGGACCGCGTCGGGGTCCTGGAGATTGTAGCGCAGGAAGGCGTAGTAGAAGACGAGCGCCAGCGGGATGAAAGCGAAGGCCGACAAGACTCCGACGGTGGGAGCGAGAACCCACTTGGCGACCGATTGTGACTGCCGGGTAGCCATGGATGTAACCCATCCTATGTTTCATCGTTACTGCGAAGGCGGAGCGGCATGAAACACGCGCGCTTGCGGTCAAGCACGGAGGTCTCCGCCTTTGCGGTCGCGATGGAAGGGAGAAATGGCACCCTTCCTCCCCAGGGGGAGGAAGGGTGCGGTTACCGTGTTTACTTGATATAACCGGCCTTGGTCATTTCGTCCGTCGTATAGGTCTGCGCCTGAGCCAGAGCCTCGTCAGCTGTCATCTGGCCGGCAAGTGCAGCCGAGAACAGTTCGCCGACCTTGGTGCCGATGCCTGCAAACTCAGGAATGGCCACAAACTGAACGCCCGTATAGGGAACCGGCTTTGCAGTCGGCTTGGTCGGGTCAGCCGCGTTCATGGACGCGAGCGTCATTGCGGCAAACGGCACTTTCTGGTATTCCGGGTTCGCATAGAGCGAAGTCCGTGTACCTGGAGGCACATTGGCCCAGCCCAACTTCGAGGCCACGTATTCCGTGTAGTGCTTGGAGGTTGCCCAGCCTACGAATTTCTGGGCGGCATCTACCTTCTGCGAACCGGCGGGAATGGCGAGCGCCCAAGCCCACAACCAATTGGCGCGTTTGCCAAAGCCCTTGTCGGGGGCCATGGTGAAGCCGGTCTGGTCAGCCACCTTGCTGGCGTCCTTGTTGAGAACATGAGAACCAGCAGATGTTGCGTCTGCCCACATGCCGCACTTGCCGGACTGGAACAGGGCCAGGTTTTCCGAGAAGCCGTTGCCTGAAGCGCCTTCAGGGCCTGCTTCCTTCATGATGGCGAGATAGGTGTTGAGCGTATCTTTCCATTCGGGAGAGTCAAACTGTGGCTTCCAGTTTTCATCAAACCAACGGGCACCAAAAGAATTGGCCATTGTTGTTAGAAATGCCATATTCTCGCCCCAGCCGGCCTTGCCGCGGAGGCAGATACCGTTCACGCCATTGGCACGGTCGGTCATCTTCCTGGCGGCATCCAGGATGAAGTCCCATGTCGGGGCTTCTGGCATCTTCAGTCCTGCCTTTTCCATCAGGTCAGTGCGATACATCACGAAGGAAGACTCGCCGTAGAATGGAGCGGCATAAAGCGTGCCGCCGGATGACAGGCCAGCGGTAACCGCAGGCAAAATGTCTGCCGGATCGTCAACGCCCGCGAGTGGCACAAGCCAGCCCTTGGCGCCCCAGATCGGCGTTTCATACATGCCGATCGTAAGAATGTCGTACTGACCACCCTTGGTGGAAATGTCCTTCGTCACTTTTTGACGAAGATCGTTTTCTTCCAGTGTCACCCAGTTCAACTTGATGCCGGGGTTGGAAGCAGTAAAGTCATCCGTCATCTTTTGCATGGTGATCATGTCACCGTTGTTCACGGTGGCAATTGTCAGCGTTACGTCTTCTGCCATTGCTGTTGAGGCAAGGGCAGCAAATGCGAAGGCGCCGAGGACGCCTGACAGCAGTGATTTCATGAATTCCTCCAAATAGCTTGAGTGAGCTTTTGCCGCTCAAGTGGGCAGTTATTCGCGAATGTGAGACTCAATGTCAATATTCATTCGTTGCTGCAACGCACTATTGCATTGCAATATCAATGTTATCTCCAGCATCGGACTGGAGAAATCCCGATGCCGATTTTTGCCAATTACTCCAACAGAAGCTCAGCCATCCGCTCATTGGTAATCAAACCGTTAATGAGCTTGCCGCGCAAGGCGCCCATGATGGCGCGAAGCCGCGGCGGTGCCATGGCAATACCGATCACCCGCCGCTTGGCTGGCCGATCAAGCGGAACGCTGAGTACCCGGTCATTGGTCAGGCCGTCGATGATCCGGCCTTCGGCATCATAAGCCCAGCCGATGATTTCGCCAACTGCACCGGCGCGTACCAGCGAACGCAACTCATCGGGGCGCACGAAACCATCGCGCAGCACCGCGGCATTTTCATCCAACGTGCCGATGCCGACGAAGGAAACATCCGCCTGGCTGGCGAGGTCGAAGACATTGCGCAAGGTCTTTTGCGCCAGCAGCAAAGATTTTTCGTGCACCGTCGAGGCAATGACCGGCAACGGCATCGGATAGTGCGGCGCTTTCACCCGGTCACTGATACGGCTGACCACATCATACTGCGAGGCCGAACCATCCGGCCCGATGTTGCCGACCAGCGAGACAACCTTGTGCTGCGGACAGTCCATTGGCGTGAGCTGTTCCACCATGGCGCGCAACATGCGGCCGGTGCCCATGCCGGCGATGACGGGATGTTGCGAAATCAGGTAGCGTTCGAGTTCGGCCGCCGCCGCTTCGGCAACGCCGATGGTCGTAGACTGCGACTCCGGATCCGACGGCACCACTTCGCACGTCTCGATTTCGAAGGCGTGCTTCAAGTGTTCCGACAATTCCAGGCAGCGGCCGATCGGGTGATCGAGCCGTACGCGGATCAATCGCTCGCTGACCGACAACGAGACCAGGCGCTGGGCTGTCTGCCGCGACACGCCGAGCTTGCGGGCGATCTCGTCCTGGGTATTGCCGGCGATGTAATAAAGCCAGCCGGCGCGCGCCGCATCTTCGAGCCGGACGGTTTCGGAATCGGGTTTGCGCGCCAACGGATGTATCCTATATTTTCACCGAACCTATCGGCAGATTGCCGTTTCAGCAAAGCGCATTTTCATGGAAGGCTGTTTTGAGTTCGGCCATGTCGGCGATGACCCGGTGCGCAGCAACGCCGTCCGGCAGGCGGTAGCCCGCCTTGATATGGGCGCCGCCGGCGAAGTGCCAGACTCGCATATCGGCAGCCAGGGCGGAGCGCACGCCCATTTCACTGTCCTCGATAACGAGGCAACGCGACGCATCGGTCTGCATCCGGGCAGCGGCATGAAAGCAAAGATCTGGCGCCGGTTTGCCGTGTTCGACGTCCGACGCGGTATAGGCGCGGCCTACGAAATACGGGCTGAGACCCGTGACTTGAAGCGACAGTTTCAACCGCTGCGGGCTCGAGCCGGTGGCGAGGCAGAAGGGCACCGTCATGGCGTTGAGCAACTCGTGGATTCCAGCCATCGGCCGCAACTCGGTCCGCATGCAGGCGAGAAGTTGCACGCGATAGCGGAGCTGGAAGCCTTCGGGCAGCTTGCGTTGGAAGCGTTCCTCGGCACGGGCCGCCGCGGCAGCAAAGCTGCGGCCCAGAAAGTCGCTGCGAAAAATCTCG
>JANPCS010000087.1:0-5749 GCA_031431065.1 Hyphomicrobiales bacterium
GCCGCTGGGGGTAGGTCATGGGGCGGAGTGCCCCGCGACACCGCCTTGGCTGACGCCAAGCCGGCCCTCATCCGCCCTTCGGGCACCTTCTCCCGCCTGCGGCGGGAGAAGGGTAACGATTGTCTACCCTTCTCCCCTTGAGGGGAGAAGGTGCCCGAAGGGCGGATGAGGGCCGGCTTGGCGTCAGCCAAGGCGGTGTCGCGGGGCACTCCGCCCCATGACCTACCCCCAGCGGCCTTTCACATAATCCTCGACGATCGCCTTGAACTGGGTGCTGATATTCTCTCCCCGCAGCGTCATCGCCTTCTTGCCGTCGATGAAGATTGGGGCCGCCGGGAGTTCGCCTGTGCCGGGCAGCGAAATGCCGATGTCGGCGTGTTTCGATTCACCCGGGCCGTTGACGATGCAACCCATCACCGCAAGTTGCAGGTTCTCGAAGCCGGGATAGTCCTTCCGCCAATCACTCTGGCGCTCACGCATATAGGCCTGAATGTCCTGCGCCAGTTCCTGGAACGTGGTCGACGTGGTGCGGCCGCAGCCGGGGCAGGCAATCACCATCGGCGAAAAAGCCCGAAGCCCCATGGTCTGCAGGATTTCCTGCGCGACGATCACCTCGCGCGTCCGGTCACCGCCGGGTTCGGGTGTCAAGGATATGCGGATGGTATCGCCGATCCCTTCCTGCAGTAGTACGCCAAGGGCGGCGGTCGAGGCGACGATGCCCTTGGAACCCATGCCGGCCTCGGTCAGCCCCACATGCAGCGCATAATCGCAACGCGCCGCGAGAGACCGGTAAACGGCGATCAAGTCCTGGACTTCCGAGCACTTGGCGGAAATGATGATCTTGTCCTTGCCCAGACCCAGTTCCACGGCGCGCTCGGCGGACAGAATGCCGGACTGCACGATGGCCTCATGCATCACTTCGCGAACGTCCATCGGCTCCGTCGCCCTGGCGTTCTGATCCATCAACCCGGTCAGCATGGCCTGGTCGAGCGAGCCCCAGTTGACGCCGATCCGCACGGGCTTTCCAAACTTCAGCGCGGTTTCGATCATCATCGCGAAGTTGCGGTCCTTCTTCGCCTTGAAGCCGACATTGCCGGGATTGATGCGATACTTCGCAAGAGCCTCGGCACAGGCCGGATGCTCGTTCAGCAGCGTATGGCCGTTGTAATGAAAATCCCCCACCAGCGGCACGTTGACATTCCAGCGGTCGAGAAGCTCGCGGATCTGCGGCACGGCCTTGGCCGCCGCGTCGCGGTCCACGGTGATGCGCACCACTTCCGATCCGGCCCGCGCCAGGTCCGCCGTCTGCCGCGCTGTTGCTTCAGCATCCGCCGTATCGGTATTGGTCATCGACTGCACCATGACCGGAGCGCCACCGCCCACGGTCACGTGCCCCACTTTCACGGGAACGGAGATGCGCCGGTTGCTGATCGCTGAATACGCCATGGAGTCTAATTGGTCTGGGGAACGGCCAAGGTCAAGACGAAGAGCACAGCCGCCGACAAGACGATGGCCGGCCCGGTGATGGCATTGGCGAAAGCCGACATGGCCAGCCCCGAGACCACGGCGACGGCCGCCAATCCCGCCGAAATCACCGCCATGCGCTCGGGCGTCGCGGCCAGCCGCCGCGCTGCTGCAGCGGGGATGACGAGGAGTGCGGTGATCAGCAGCAACCCCACAATCTTCATCGAGATCGCCGTCATCAGCGCGATCAGCAGGATGAACCCCAGTTCGACGCGCTGCACGTTGATGCCTTCGGCCTGGGCCAGTTCCTCATGCACCGAAATGGCGATGAGGCTGCGCCACAGCATGGTCAGAACGATGAGCACCACGGCACCACCACCCCAGACGGTCAGCACATCGGCCCTCGAGACGGTCAGAATGTCACCGAACAGCAGGTCCATATGATCGCCCGCCGCACCGGTCACCAGGCCGACGGTGACCAGCCCCAGGGCCAATGCGCTGTGCGACAGGATGCCGAGCAGCGTGTCCATGGCCAGCACCCGCTGGCGCTTCATCAGCATCAGCAGCACGGCCACGGCAACGGCGGTGGCCACAGCACCCAGCGTCAGGCTGAAACCCAGCAGCAGGCCGAGGCCGACACCGAACAGGCCCGAATGCGCCAGCGTCTCACCGAAATATGCCATGCGCCGCCAGACGATGAAACAACCCACGGGGCCCGCCACCAGGGCAATGCCAAGCCCGGCCAGCATGGCGCGTTGAAAGAAGGGTTCAGACAGGATGTCTAGCATGCGGCATCAATGCTTGTGGTCATGATGATGATGCGCGTGGCCTTCATGATCGTGGTCGTGATGGTGCGTGTAAGCAGCGATCATGCGCGCCGCGGATGGTCCGAAAAGCTTGGCGAATTCCGGGTCCTGCTGGACTTTCGATGGCCCCCCCTCGCAGCAGACATGGCCATTGAGGCAGATCACGTGGTCGCTTTCGGCCATCACCAAGTGGAGATCATGGCTCACCATCAGGATGCCGCAGCCATGGCGTTTCCTGACAGCGGAGATCAGTTCATACATACGCGCCTCGCCCATGAAATCGACGGCCTGTACTGGTTCATCGAGCACCAACAGTTGCGGTTTGCGCAGCAGGGCGCGGGCCAGAAGCGCCCTTTGCAATTCGCCACCCGAGAGGCGTGCCACGCTGGCATCGCGCAAGTGCGGAATGCCGGTTTCGCTCAGCGCCTCGTCGATCTCAGAGGCGGTGGGCCTGAGTGTCAGGGACAGCAGCCGCTTCACGTCGAGCGGCACATTGGGCAGCAGCGGAAAGCGCTGCGGCACATAGCCAATGCGCAAGTTGTTCTGCCGTCTGATCGTGCCCGAGGTCAGCGGCTGCAGGCCCAACATGCAGCGCACGAGCGTGGATTTTCCCGCACCATTCGGCCCGATGACGGTGACGATCTCGTTCGGCCTGACATCGATGTTGACGCGGTCGAGAATGCTGCGCCCACCAACCACCAGGCTGGCATCCTGGGCACTCAGAATGGCGTTGACGGCTTTCAGCATCATGGCGCTCCAGCGCAGGTTGCGCAGAGGCCGGTCATTTCGACCATGATGCTGTGCTCGCTGAAGCCTTGGGCGTGGGCCGTGGCCTTCAGCGACGCAAAGGCTTCAGGCGCATCCAGCTCCGCCACCAGTCCGCAGGCCCCGCAGATCAGCAGGGCGGCAGGCAGGCCTTCATGCTGATGCGAACAGGCGATAAAGGCATTGCGGCTCTCGATCTTGTGCACCAGCCCATGGGCTTGCAGGAATTCCAGGGCGCGGTAGACGGTGATCGGTGCCGGCCGTGGCCCCCGCCCCGCCATGCGCTCGATGATGTCATAGGCACCCACCGCCGAATGGCTCTGTGCCACGCAATTGAGGATATCGCGGCGCTGCCCGGTCAGCCTGGAGCCCCGCCGCTCGCAGGTCCGCTCGGCCCGTGACAGCAGGTCAGCGGTACATTCCGAGTGGTTGTGGGACGGTTCGAGGAAAGACATGACTGTTATAATATAACACTCTTGCCGAGAGTTCCAGTTCCATTCACCATGGGTCTGCAACAGGGAGTTCCGCACATGACTGGCACCGCCAAGGCCACCGTCTTCATCGACAACGACAGGGTGATCGTCACCGAATACCGCTTCGCGCCGGGCGCCAACACCGGCTGGCACAAGCATGGCCATGATTATGTGGTGGTGCCACTGATGGATGGCAAAATCAGGCTCGAAACGCCCACCGGCCCGGCCCATGCCGAGATGAAGAAAGGCGTTCCCTATTTCCGCCAGGCGGGCGTCGAGCATGATGTGATCAATGCCAATGACACGGAATATGCCTTCATTGAAATCGAGATGAAGTGATCGTTCAAGTCCGGTTCATCGCGATGGCGCTAGTCTGCTCGCAAGTTCAGAGCATGACAGCAAAAAGTATCCCATGATCCGCGCCGCCCTCCTCGCCATCGGCTTTCTCATCACCGCCACGCCGGCTTTAGCGATCGATTTCAGTGAGAACGATCAGGGCCAGATCGAGTTCACGATGCCATCCGGCAACGTTGGCTGCATCTATACGCCGGAAGGCGGCACGGACGTCTATCAACCCCTGAGCGGTGGGCCGGAACTCTCCTGTGACCGTATCGAGCCGCAATATGTGCGCGTGAAGCTGGGGCCGGTCAACAAGACCAAGCGCTACAACACTGTCGGAGATGCCTCGTGCTGCGGCTCCGGCAGTGTTTTCGAGTATGGCAGCGTGTGGAAGCACAATGGCTTCCGCTGCGTGTCGTCCGAATCGGGCTTGAGCTGCAAACGCTTCGGGCATGGTTTCAGCCTGAGCCGGAAAGCCATCAAGACCTGGTGACGAAGTTCCGCGGCGCTGGCGGAATCATGGCGATCAAACTGGTGCTCGTATCATGCGGACGGCTGGCCTAGTTTACTTGGCATGACAGACATCCTCATTCTCAATGCCGGATCATCCTCACTCAAGTTCGCCGTCTTCAATGGCGACTTGCAACTCGTGCTGAAAGGACAGGTATCGGCAATCGGATCGCGTCCGCAGCTTGAGATCGAAGGCCATGCGCCGCATGACGTTGCCCAAGTCACCACACCAAGTGAAGGTCTGCACGTGGCACTCGCGTGGCTGGCGGAGCATGGGCATGAACCGCAAAATTTCAAGGGCATCGGTCATCGCATCGTCCATGGTGGCACGCGTTATGTGATGCCCATCGCCGTCGATGACGACGTGCAGCACGATCTCGAAGCGTTACGGGCCTTGGCTCCACTGCATCTGCCGTTTGGTCTCGGCGTGTTGCGCGAGATGCGCCGGGTTGCGCCGTCGGTTCCGAACATCGCCTGTTTCGACACGGCCTTCCACGCCACGCAGCCCGAACTTGCCACCCGGCTGCCGATCCCGCGCGCCTATTTCGCCAAGGGGTATCGCCGTTATGGCTTTCACGGTCTCAACTATGAGCATGTCGTCGATGCCCTGCCGCGATTGGCGGGCAAGCCATTGCCGCGCCGGTTGCTGGCCGCGCACCTGGGTTCCGGCGCATCGATGTGCGCCATCCTCGATGGCAGAAGCGTTGCCACGACAATGGGCTTTTCGACCGCCGATGGGCTGGTCATGGGCACGCGCACCGGCTCGATCGACCCCGGCGTGTTGGTGGCGCTGATGCGTGATGAGCATCTGTCGCTCGGCCAACTGGAAGACCTGCTCTACCGCAAGAGCGGGTTGCTCGGGCTCTCTGGTATTTCGCCTGATATGCGCGTGTTGCTGGCGTCGGATCGTACCGAGGCCAGAGAAGCTGTCGACTATTATTGCTATTCCGCCGCGCGCCATGCGGCCTCGTTGGTGCCGGCACTCGGCGGCCTCGATGCCATCGTGTTTACCGGCGGCGTGGGAGAGAATGCCGGGCCGGTCCGCGCGCGCATATTGTCTCACCTCAAGTGGCTTGGGATCGATCAAGTTCATGTGGTACCCGCCAACGAGGAACTCACCATCGCACGCAATGTCACGTCGCTTCTTTAGGCTTCACAACGACATGGCCAGCAGCAAGCATCCCGTCGCTACGATGTCATCAACCGTGGCACCACGCGACAGATCGGAAACCGGCCGCGCGAAACCCTGCAGAATGGGACCGATGGCCTGGGCGCCGCTCAAGTACTGCGTGAGCTTGTAAGCGATGTTGCCGGCATCCAGGTCCGGGAACACCAACACATTCGCACGGCCCGCCACTTCACCAAGCTCCCGCATCTTCCGTGCCGCAACGT
>JANPCS010000088.1:0-2995 GCA_031431065.1 Hyphomicrobiales bacterium
CGGGTTGCTTCGCAACCTCCCGGGAATCACATTCGAAGTGATTTGGGAATCCCCTCGCCCTCAACGCCGCGCCAGAAAGCCCAAAGCAGCCGAACTCCACCACGCACGCTCGCGCCAGCGCTTATCCAGAATCGGGGTTAATGAGTCTTTGGCGGACCACGGCCGAAATCGGGTGCCGCCGTGTCCTGTCCTGCCGCGATGATGCTTCTGCGGATCTGGCGCGAGCGCGCGAACAGGTTGAACAGCGCTTCACCGTCGCCCCAGCGGATGGCGCGCTGCAATGCCGAAAGATCTTCCGAGAACCGCCCCAGCATCTCCAGCACGGCATCCTTGTTGTTCAAGAACACATCGCGCCACATGGTCGGATCGGAAGCGGCTATGCGGGTAAAGTCCCGGAAACCGCCAGCCGAGAACTTGATGACTTCCGAGTTGGTCACTTCCTCCAGGTCGGCGGCCGTCGAGACAATGTTGTAGGCAATGAGATGCGGCAAATGGCTGGTGATCGCCAGCACCAGGTCGTGATGCTCCGGCGTCATCGTCTCGACATTGGAACCGCATGCCTCCCAGAACCTGATGAGCGCAGCAACCGCCGCCGGGTCCGATTCGGGCAGTGGTGTCAGAATGCACCAGCGATTGACAAAGAGTTCGGCAAAGCCAGAATCAGGTCCAGACTGTTCCGTTCCGGCGATCGGATGACCCGGAATGAAGTGCGTCTCCTTCGAGAGATGCGGCGCCACATCACGCACCACGGCACCTTTTACCGAACCAACGTCACTCAGAATAGCGCCGGGCTTCAACACCGGTCCGATTTCCAGCGCCAGTTCGGCATAGGTTCCAACCGGCGAACAGAGAATGACCAGATCAGCTTCGGCGGCGGCACCGGCTGCAGACTTGAAAATCCGATCAACCAGGCCGAGCTCAACGGCCCGTCTGCGGGTCTCCTCGCTGCGCGCATAACCGGTGATCTCTTCCGCAAGTCCGCGCTGGCGGATGACCTGGCTGAGCGACGAGCCGATGAGCCCGATGCCAATCAGCGCCACCCGGTCAAACAGCTTGCTCATGTCAGAAAGTTCCGCAGGGCATCGACCAACTTCCGATTGGCCTCTTCCGAACCAACCGACAGCCGCAAGGCGTGTGGCAGCCCATAACTCTCCATCCGGCGCAGCATGAACCCGTGATCCTGGAGATAGCTGTCTGCCGAGGCGGCATTGCGTGTGACATCCGCCGGAAAATGCAACAACAGAAAATTGCCGGCGCTCGGCGTCACCCGCAGCCCAAGTGCCGCCAGCTCCTTTGCCAACCAACCAAGCCACATCTCATTGTGGGCGATGGCCTTCTCGACAAATTCCTGATCAGCTATGGCCGCTGTACCGGCGGCTATTGCCGGAGCACCGACATTGAAGGGTCCACGAATGCGGTTGAGCACATCCGCGACATGCAGCGGACAATAGACCCAGCCCAGCCGAAGGCCTGCCAAGCCGTGGATCTTGGAAAACGTTCTCGTCATAACGACATTGTCGAACGTAGAGACGAGCTCGACACCCGATTCGTAATCGTTCCGCCGCACATATTCCGCATAGGCCGCATCAAGCACGAGCATCACAGTCTTCGGCAGCCCGGCATGCAGCCGCTCCACTTCGCTGAATGGCAGGTACGTGCCGGTTGGATTGTTGGGGTTGGCCAGGAAAACCATGCGGGTTTTCGGCGTCACAAGGTCCAAAATGGCATTGACATCCGCCACCAGTTCCTTTTCCGGCGCGACACGTGCCACCGCACCATTCGACTGGATTGCGATGGGATAGACCAGGAAACCATACTGGCTGTAGATCGCCTCGTCACCCTCGTTCAGATAAGCATGAGCAAGAAGTTGAAGGAGTTCATCGGAACCGGCTCCGCAAACGATATTTTCAGGCTTGAGCCCGTAGCGTGAGGCAATGGCTTTCCTGAGAATCGTGGCTGAACCGTCCGGGTAGAGTTCGAGCCTTCCGGCGGTGTTGCGATAGGCTTCGGTGGCGAGCGGGCTCGCACCAAGTGGCGATTCGTTGGAAGAGAGTTTGAAGATCTTGGCTCCCTCGGCGCCGCTCTTTCCCGGCACATAGGCCGCGATATCGAGTATCCCCGGCTTCGGCTGTGGGCGCAGGTTCGCTGTGGCGTTCTTCATTGGCTAACCTCGATGGCTGTTGGGCATCGCCCGGCAAGAACAAAACCTGGCCAGCGCCGCGCCAAGTCATCTCGTGAAAGAAACCCCCCGACACTGGTCACATGCCAATCGCCGGAACGCGCCTGCCAGCGACAGCGAGGCGAGACCGGTAGTGGTTCATGCTGGCATATCATGATTGTTTCATCATCTCCGCTGGGTTGCGTTTCGGCATGGCCGAGAACCAGCAGTTCCGGTGTGGAGCCCGCTGCAATGACGGGCAGTGTTCCGATGACATGCACGCCATGGCTACTTGGCTGTGACAGCCAGTCTGCCCAGTCAGACGAAAGCTGCACGACCGCCAGATCGCCCGTCTGCCGGGCAAGAGTCGACAGGCAGGAAGCCACGCCGGAGTGGGATACGATGGCCATCCCGCAAAAATGTCTAGCGATGGCAACGCGGTGCTCGATGTTTGAGGACAGCGCGCAGTCGAGGTGGATGGTGACCGTGGCCTGCGCCTGTGCCGATGCAGACAGGATCACACGCCAAAGACGCACCAGGAGTTGTGGCGGAAGTTCGTTGCCCCCGTGAGAGATCAAACGTCGCAGCATCTGCGCCTCGCGCGCTGGTCGAAAGGGCGAGGACGCAAGTGATCCCTCATCTTTCTTTGTGGCGCCGACCATTGCCGATGCCGCAAAGCGTCGCACTAGAAGTCGCAGCAGCCCATCGTCGATTTCATCGATCTTTCGTCTGATGTCTTCGAGTGAGATGTCCGTTTTGGCAGCAGTCATGGCACAAGGAACTCTAAGGGGCTCAGCCATAGGCGGACAACGGAGCTCGCCGGGCCGGGCCATTCCT
>JANPCS010000089.1:0-6893 GCA_031431065.1 Hyphomicrobiales bacterium
AAAATGCACATCGGACAGGTCCCTGAGCGCGTGGGCGTAGTCGACGGCGGTGTGGCGGTCTGTCACTTTCACGTGCCGCCAGCCTTCAAGCGGCGCGAACATCATGAACAGATTGGCCACGCCATTGCGCACGTATTCGTAATCGTGGCGCGCCTTGCGCCCGGGTGCCGCGGGGATCGGCACACGCGTCTCAACGATGAGCTGTTTCGACGTTTCGTCGAGGCACACGACAGGACGCTGCCGGTCATGCGGCCGCTGATAGACTTCCAGCACGTCTTCCATGTTGGCGACGAAGGCCGCGCAGGCCTCGGGCGCGATCACCCATTGTTGCCTGAGATGCGGCTTGAGAAGGTTTTTTTGAGAGTTCTGCCAATCGTGTTGTCGCTGGCCTTGGCGACGATCTTCAACTCGACGACCTTCTCCTCGAGCAGGCTCAGGGTCCATCTGGCGTAGCCCGTAGGCGCCGGCCCGCATGTCAACGCAATCAGTTTTGCTTCCGCCGCGCCGTCGAATATGCGGGGCCGCGCGGAGTTCGGATTGTATTTGCGCGTCAGGACGGCGCCGAACCCTTCCTCCACCAATTGCCGCCGTGTGCGTTCAATATTGGCCACGCTGGTGTCCAGAGCCCCGGCGATCCGGCTGTCGCTCCAGCCTTCGCCAGCCTCCGATACATCCGCCTTCAAAAGAATGCGCGCCTTGGTCAGCAATTGCGCCGAGCGCTTGCCCGACCGGATCAACGACAAAAGCTGATCGCGCTCGTCCGCGCTCAACCGCACAACGTACTTCTTGACGGCAATCTCTTTCCCGGCCACGAATCACCTCCATCGCTGCTGATCAGCGATAGTGATTCAGAAATACCCGACCAGATCAATGACGGCGGCCACTAGTGTCGTAATCCGCCAAGCCCCGGTCGTTCCATCTCACGACTGTTGAATTCTCCTCACTATTGTGCCGACAATCGAATTTCGGCTACAGAGGAACTTACCCCATGAAAACACAGGCGCGCGTGGTGGTTATCGGCGGTGGCGTGGTCGGCGTCGGCACGCTTTACCATCTGGCCAAGAAGGGCTGGAGCGATGTCGTCCTGATCGAGCGCAAGGAATTGACCTCGGGCTCCACCTGGCATGCCGCGGGTCTGCTGCCGCTGTTCAACATGTCGTATTCGGTCGGACAGATTCATAAGTATTCGGTGAAGCTTTACGGCGAACTTGAAGCCGAAACCGGCCAACATGCCGGCTTCAGCAAGGTCTCGAACATCCGGCTTGCCCGCACACCCGACCGCTGGGACGAGTTCATGTATTATGCCGGCATCGCCGAGACAATTGGCGTGAAGGTCAACATGCTGACGCCAAAGCAGCTCAAGGACATCTGGCCGCTGTGCGAAACCGATGGCATCATCGGCGCCATCCAGCATCCCGATGACGGCTACATCCAGCCCGCCGACCTGACGCAGGCAATGGCCAAGGGGGCGCGTTCGCGCGGTGCTGAAATCTACCGTAACACCACGGTCACCGGCATCGAGCAGAAGCTCAATGGCGAGTGGCTGGTAAAGACCGACCAAGGCGACATCACAGCTGAGCACGTCGTCTCGGCATCCGGCAATTTCGCGCGCAAGACGGGTGCGATGGTCGGCCTCGACATTCCGGTGATCCCGGTCGAGCATCAATATATCGTCACCGAGCCGCATCCGCTGATCAAGGAACGCCAGGCCAAGGGCCTGCCGGAAATGGGCGTGCTGCGCGATGCCGACTCCTCCTGGTACATGCGCGAGGAAAATGGTGGGCTGCTGCTTGGGCCTTATGAACACGGAGCGCCCTGCTGCTACGTGGACGGGCCATCGGACCAGAGCGAATACGAGCTCTTCCAGGAAGACCTCGACCGGCTGGCGCCGCATATCGAAGCCGCCATCGCGCGGGTTCCGGCGTTTGGCGAAGTCGGGATCAAGAAAGTTTACAACGGCGCCATCGCATATACGCCCGATGGCTCGCCGATCATCGGCCCGGCCTGGGACAAAAAGAATTTCTGGCTGAATGAAGGCCATTCCTTTGGCGTCACCGCCGCTGGTGGTGCCGGTTGGCAATTGGCCGAGTGGATCGTCGAGGGTGAACCGTCGATCGACATGATGGGTGTCGATCCGCGCCGCTTCGGTCCCTATGCGACGCGTGGCTACCTCAAGACCAAGAACGAGGAAGCCTATGCCAATGTCTTCACGCCGCATTATCCCGATGAGGAACGCGCCGCGGCGCGGCCATTAAAGCGGACACCGTGCTATGACCGCATGAAGGATTTGGGCGCGGTGTTCGGTTCGGTCTATGGCTGGGAGCGCCCCGGCTGGTTCGCGCCCAAGGACTATGCGCTCACCAGGCAAGAGATCAACAGCCCCGATGTGTTGACCAACCACAATTATGCTCCGCCTACGGATGATGGCCGCGTCGTCGAGAAGTGGTCGTTCCGCCGCTCGAACTATTTCAGGTTTGTCGGCGAGGAATGCCGCAATGTCATGGACAATGTAGCGCTGCAGGACATGTCGGCCTTCGCCAAGATGGAAGTGTCGGGTCCCGGAGCGCGCGAGTGGCTGGAATCGATTCTCGCCAACAAGATCCCCAAGAAGATGGGCCGCGTGGCGCTCTGCCACATGCTAACGCCGCGCGGCGGCGTACGGGCCGAATTCACCGTCTATGAATCCGCTCCGGGCCGTTTCTATCTGGTCTCGGCTGGTGCCTATGAGCGCCATGACCATGATTACCTGCGGAAGCTCTGCCCCACCGATGGCTCGGTTCGGCTCAATGCCATCACCACCCGCTTCGGCGTGCTGGTGCTGGCTGGCCCCAATTCGCGCAAGGTGCTGCAGAAGCTGACCGATGCCGATCTTTCGAACGAAGTCTTCCCATGGCTTTCAGGCAAGGAGATCAGCGTTGGCACCACGACGGCGCATGCGCTGCGTGTCAACTTCGTCGGTGAACTCGGCTGGGAATTCCATCATCCGATCGAGCAGCAGATTGCGCTGTTCGACAACCTGATGGCGGCTGGAAAAGAATTCGGCATCCGCCCCTATGGCATCAAGGCGATGTCGTCGCTGTCGCTCGAGAAGAGCTACCGCCTCGTGCCACGCGAATTGTCGATCGAGTATTCGGCCTATGAATCGGGCCTCGACCGCTTTGTGCATCCCAACAAGGGCCAGTTCATCGGCCGCGACGCAGTGGTCGCGGCCCGGGAAAAGGGTCTCAACTGGAACTTCGTGACGATGGAAGTGCACGGCGTGACAGACAAAGACTCGGATGCGCGCGGTTCCGAGCCTCTCTATTCCAACGGCCAACTGATTGGCCGGGCCACCAATGGCGGCTTTGGCTACCGGGTCAACAAGTCGTTGGCGCTCGGCATGGTGAAGCCGGAGCATTCAGTCATCGGCACCGAACTCAAGATCAAGATCCTCGGCAAGCTATTCAAGGCAACGATCGTTCCCGAAAGCCCCTACGATCCCGACAACAAGGCTCTGAGAGCTTAAATCAGTCCTAACAAAAAGAGACAGGGCCCATGCGGGTGTGAGCATTCGCGGGGCCTTTTCTTTTGCTAGTCTGCTGGACGGGGAATCACTGAAATCATGACGGCACAGCAACAGACTTACCGGATGGGCGTGATCTACGTGCTGTTGGCGGAGCTCGGCTGGAGTCTTTCAGGCATTTTCGTGCGGCTGATGCCGGGGCTTGATGGCTGGCAGATCAATTGCTGGCGCGGCTTCTGGACCGGGGTCTGGCTGCTCATGTTTCTGGTGGCGCTCTATGGCCGGGACACGGTTTCTAAGTTCCGTCTCATTCCTTGGATCGCTCTCATTGCCTCGGCTGGATTCTTTGCCGCCGGCTCGACGCTCTATGTGACGTCGCTCACCTTGGTCAGTACGGCCACGACGTCGGTCATCGGTGCAACCTCGCCGATCTTTGCTGGACTTCTCAGCCCTTGGGTGACCGGAGAGAAGCCCGGCCTCACCGCCTGGGCGTCGGCTGCCATGGCGCTGTGCGGTGTCAGCATCATCGCCTGGGAACAGCTTGGTGCCGGCAATCTCCTGGGCATCCTTGTCTGCATCGGTGTGCCGATCTCGTTCGCCGGGCAGACTTTAGCACTGCGGCGCTATCGCAATATCGACATGGTTCCGGCCATCTGCATCGGCGGCTTTCTATCCTTTGCCGCCGCCGGGCTTCTCGGATTCACTGCCGGACACGCCGGAGGCGGCTTCGAGGTGAGCCCGCGGAATGTTCTGATGCTTTGCGCAATGGGGTTGTTGCAGCTGGCAATCCCCTTGCTATTCTACGCGAGAGGGGCGCGCTCAGTACAGGCGGTGACGCTCACCCTTATCGTCATGCTCGATGCCGTGCTCAATCCGATTTGGCCGTGGCTGTTTCTGGGCGAGACCCCAAGCAGGACCGATTTCATCGGCGGATCGGTAATTATCGGCGCGGTCATGATTTCGATTTTCGGTGGCCGATGGATAAACTCGCGAAGGGCTGTTCCAGCAGTTGGGTGACCGGCCGTTACGCCGTTTCTTTCTCGCCGATCTCCAAGCGATGGGCTTTCACAAGTTCCGCCATACTGTTGAAGCGGAAATCGGCGTTCGGCATTGTTCCCGGGTTCATCGTTGCGCCAAAACCCGATGCAGCGTGGCGGCGATGGATCCAGCACGACGCCAATCCATGCCGATTGGCTGGAACATGATCATGATACAGGCTTTCAGCCGTATGCAGGACGTTCTTTTTGGACAGTCCCAGAGTTGCGAGTTTTTCGATCATGTAATCGAAGTTGCGCGAGGATGGCTTGTACGATCCAACGTCCTGCGCGGTAAACACCGCGTCAAAAACCACACCAAGTCTGACATTGCTGAGCGCAAAACTTTCATTGTCGACATTCGAGAGAATGACCAGCTTGTGGTGCTGCTTCAGATAGCCGAGTGCAGCCTTTGAATCGGCAAAAGCCGGCCATTTGTCAATCGATGCGCCGTAGTCGCGGCATTCGTTCCAACTCGCGCTAACGCCCCATTCTTCGGCCAGCCGCTTGTAAACAACAGCGAGAAGTTCGCTGTACTTCATGGTTGGCGTATGGGTTTGCTGCGACGATTCATGACGGGCGTGTGCCTCAAGCACTTGATCCCGCGTCAAAGATGCTGGCAACCGGGAGGTCAGAGGGGTCAACGCCTCGAACATGCCGCTTTCCCAGTCGATCAAAGTTCCGTAGCAGTCAAACGTCAAGACCTTGAAGTCATTCAGCTTCATTATCATTGGCCCTACTTGAAACTGTCCTTGCGGCGGCGGAGTTCGGCGAACACTTCGGCATCGCTTGCCTGTTCCATCGTCAGGTTGCGGCGTATCTCGGGGCTGTCTGCCCTGAGAAAAGGATTGGCTTTCAACTCCTCGCCAATTGTCGAGGGACAAGTCATCTTGCCTTCCCGGCGCAAGTTGGCGACCACAGCGGCACGCTGTTGCAGCATCCGGTTCATCGGTTCGACCGAAAGCGCGAACTTCGAATTCGCCTCGGTGTATTCATGGCCGCAATAGACGTAGGTGGAGGGTGACAGGTTGCGGAACTGATTGACGGAGTGATACATCTGCTCAAGCGAGCCCTCCAACACCCGGCCACAGCCGAGCGAGAACAAGGTATCACCCGCGAAGAGCGAGAATTCGGAGGCAATATGATAGGCGATATGACCGGTGGTATGGCCCGGGCAGTCGAAGACTTTAACGTCCCGCCCCGCCCATGTTAATGCGTCACCGCCCGAAACAGAGGTTCGAATTCCCGGAATGCGATCGGCCTCGGCCTTGGGGCCGATGATGACACAGCCGAATTGCTCCTTCAGGGCCTCGTTACCTTCGACATGGTCGCCATGATGGTGAGTGGTGAAGATGTGGGTAAGCTGCCAGCCGCGGACTTTCAGCTGCTTCTCGATCGCCGCGGTATCGGGGGCATCGATCGACGCCGTGGCGCCGCTCTTATGATCGTGAACCAGCAGGCCATAATTGTCAGTGCGGCAGATGAATTGATGCATTTCGAGATGGGACATGGCGGGTTTCGGGCCTGACGAATTTTTCGGATGATCTGTTTACTGGAGAGCGTTAGTCTCAGTCTTAATGGATATTGTCGACTTAAGCGAATTCTATGCGAGCCGCCTCGGAGTTGCCACGCGGCGGGCCCTGACGGCGCGGCTGAAACCCATGTTCACGGGATTGGCCGGTGCCAAGGTGGCTGGCCTCGGCTTTGCCATGCCGTATCTTGGTGACGGTATTCCGGAGGCCGGGGCCCAATTTGCCTTCATGCTGGCGAGGCAAGGAGTCTTTGCCTGGCCTAACGGGGCGGCTGTGCGCTCGGCACTCGTCGACGAATGCGAGTTGCCGTTGCTCGAGAGCGCCATCGATGTCGCATTGGTGGTGCATGGACTTGAGTTTACCGATGCACCTGAAGATATGCTGAAGGAAATCTGGCGGGTACTGGCGCCCCAGGGTCGGCTCATTCTTGTTGTCCCAAACCGCCGGGGTGTGTGGGCCCGGTTCGACAGTTCGCCTTTCGGGCACGGCCAGCCATTCTCGCGGCCGCAAATCGCTGCGCTGCTCCGCGAGAGCCGGTTTTCGATCAGTTCGTGGTCGAATGCCCTCTATTTCCCGCCGTCGACCGGCAGTGCGGTTCTGTCTTCAGCCGGTCTCATCGAAGCCGTTGGCGGGCGGGTTGCGCCCGCAATCTCCGGTGTGCTCGTCGTGGAAGCGTTGAAACAAGTATATGCCTCGACGACCGGCAAGCGCGCACGGCGCAGCATTTTGCGCGCCAGGCCGGTTCTTGTGCCGTTGCCGTCGCGGCGGGAAGCATCCGCTGATCCTTAGGATATGATTGCATTTTTCGGGCTCCAGCCTATGAAT
>JANPCS010000090.1:0-3351 GCA_031431065.1 Hyphomicrobiales bacterium
CCGAGGACAAGCGCCGGCAGGCCGCCGACATCGACGGCATGATCCAGGATTTCATGCGCAAGTATGACGATCTGGACGCCCAGGTGAAGTTCGAGGAAAGCCGCAACGGCGTCAGCGATCCCAGCCATTTCAACTATTCCCTGTCGGCCAAGGCGGCGCGCGGGCGGCGCGACAATCTGATGCGCTCGATCGCCGAATTGCGCGACCAGCTGGCCGATGCCCAGGCAGCACTGACCGAAGAAGAGCAGGAATTGCGCCGGGCCGAGATGCTGGCCGTCAAGGAAGGCGGATCGCCTGCGTTGATGTTGCCGCCGGGCCTCGAGGTGCAGAGCATCCGCTAGAGCAGGGGTCAGACGAGGCGAAAAGGCCGCATTTTCTCGTAATAAGGCTTTGCCGCATCGGCGATGCCCTTCAGCGTGTCCGGTAGTCTTGCGGGTGTTATCTCCGGCCGCGCCAATCCGGTTGAGGCCCAGGCGGCGTTGTACCAGTGCGCTGCCCAGACACCATCGCAGGGTTTGGGGCCGGGCGCCCAGGACAGCATCGCGGAATCGAAGGCGATGCCGCAGGCCTCGCAGAGTTTTCTCAGAACACCTGCCGGGTCAGCCAGGATATCGTCGGCATCGACAACCGGCGGGGCCGTGCCCAGATGGTCGGCCACCATATCGAAGATCTCGGCCTGTTCTACGAAGCCGATGTCGCGCAGGGTGACGTCCGCCCACTTCTTCGTGTAGCTCGCCAGCACGCGTTCGGGGGTGCGGATGAGGAAGGCGTTGGTCAAGCCGGTGATCCAGCCGCGATCGAACCCCTTCAACATGTGGTGGGTCATGTGCTTCTGGTAGAACAGCGGCTTTTCGGCAGGCCTCAAGCACCGCGCCACGAGCCTGTCCCAGTCGCTGTCATTGGCGGCAATGATTTCGGCCCGCATCGGGTGATCGTTGCCGTGATGGACGAGCGAGAAGGCGTAGAAGGGTTCATCCCAGGCGGTGCAATCGGCGCGGTTGCCGAAGGCGTACATCATCGCCGTCGAGATATTGCGCGGGCCCGACCACATGGCGAGGTTGGTCATGAGAAATCTCCGATCTGTGGGGTTTCCAGTGCTTCAAATGCTGCGAAGTGCAGGCAAGGTATAATCGCGTGCGACGGGCGATAAACTGGTATGTCATGATTTAAAATTGTTGAACGCCGCTTCGATTTCGGCCACGCTGGCGAAGTCTCTCCGTCTTACCTGTTCGAGTCCTTCAAGGATGGCGCTTTTGTGGGCTGGATCGATGGGTTCAGAGCAGAGGCATTCTTCGGCTAATCTCAGCATAGCCACGGCGATTTCGTCCTGACGGTTTTCCGGCAATTGGCGAACAGCCGCAATCGCTGCTGCGAGGAGGCCTGTCGTGGTCATGCCGGCAATCTCATCGTTTGACTGTTTCTATCCTGTTCCAATTCTGTCATCGCCGGATTTATTCCGGCGACCCATGGATCAACACACGCGAGCACCATGCATGTTGCGCGATGGGTCCCCGCAACAGGTGCGGGGATGACAAATAATGAGCGGAGTTGGCGTCATGAGTTTTTAAGGGGGTCATTCGTCTGCGAATCTCTACGGCCAAAGGGCCAGATGGAGGGAACGACGCTCATAACTGCCGCCGCGCCTCCTTCAGGCAGAGTTCCTTGTAGGCTGCGGAAAGCTTGCGTGAAATTTCTCCAGCGCCGCTCCATTCGTCCGTGGACAGAGGATGCCGGACGGGGCGGCCGTCGACCTCGCGCACCGGAATCAGGCCGGCGAAGGTTCCGGTGACGAAGGCTTCATCGGCGCCATAGACATCATAGAGCGAGAAACTCTTTTCGAAGACCGGAATGCCAAGCTCACTGGCCAGCCTGATCAAGTTGGCCCTTGTGATGCCGGGGATGCAGTATTGTCCGGTCGAGGTCCACAGTTCGCCGCGCCTGACGATGAAGAAATGCGTCGAGTTGCAGGTGGCGACAAAGCCGTGCGGGTCGAGCATCAGGGCTTCGTCCACTCCGGCATTTGCAGCCTGAATACAAGCGGTTATGCAATTGAGCTTGGAATGTGAATTAAGCTTCTGATCCTGCACATCGGGGTAGCCGCGGCGGACGTTCACGGTCGCCAGCGTCAGGCCCTTTTCGAACTTCTCCGGGTTTGCTGTTTTGTATTCCGGAATGATGACGATCGTCGGAGCACCGATGGTGACGCGCGGATCCTGATAGGGTGTCGACTTCACACCGCGGGTGACCATCAGGCGGATGTGAACGCCGTCTTCCATGCCATTGGCATCGAGGCACTCGAACAGGCGCTTGACCAACTCGTCCGGCTTCAAGCCGATGTCCATGAAGATCGCCTTGGCGCCCTCATAGAGGCGTTCGATGTGCGGGCGCAAAAAGGGAATGCCGCCCTTCACCAGGCGCAGGCCTTCCCACACGCCGTCGCCCAGGATGAAGCCTGAGTCAAAGACCGAGACCATGGCGTCAGCGCGTGGCACAAGCGCGCCATTGACGGAGATCAGGATGTCGAGATTGCGCGGATCGATCTTGATGTCGTGGATGGATTGCTGGGCATTTTTCATGCCCAACGCTTATCCGTCTGTCACGGCAAAATCAATCGCCGCGCCGCTGTCACAACAACTCCGCCATCGACCACTGCAGCTGCTTGGGGCGTGGGCGTGCGCCGGGATCACTGGTCCGTTCACAATAGTCGTTGATGGAAGCCGTGCCGCAGGAAATGGCATAGCACTGGCCGCGCATACAGATCTTGTAGACGACCCGTGAACTGTCTCGCTGTGACATGAAACAAGACCGCGGATTGGCGTCGCAGGCCAGTTTCCACTCGGCCGGGCTACCGCGCGTGAGGTTCTTGGCGACGCTATCCGAGGCAAGCAAAGACAGTCCGGCAATGGCCGCAACGAGAGCCGGGAAAGCCGATCTTAAAATGCGCTGCATGTTGTCCTCCACGTCATAATCAGCGTTAACTGGCCCCGCTGTTGTGGAGGTTCTGCGAAACGGCGGCGCCGCGCATCATCTGATGGGATGAGGAGCAGCGAAAATCGTCTGCTTGCCCGGGGGCTATTCCCGGGTGCGATCGGGTGGAGCCCAGGCGTGGTCGCCTGATTGCAGCGAGGACGTTTCATCTCGCCGGCGTTCCCCCCGTCCGTCATCCCGGCGAAAGCCGGGAGATGGATTCACGGTTGAAGTGCGACGGTTAGGGTTTTGACGTGTTTGGTCCAGACTTCCATTGGGGTCAAGTAGTTCAAGCACTTTCTCGGGGTGTTGTTGTGGCGCTTTGTGATGGCGCTGATTTCGGATTGCGCCAGTTCGGAGATTTTGGTTTTCCGGGGCAGGCAT